>CAYGXB010000132.1:0-8540 GCA_964353605.1 uncultured Bacteriovoracaceae bacterium | reverse complement strand
ACCACCCTGCCCAAAGAGCTCGACGAGGAGGTTGCGCGGCTGCACCTAGCTAAGCTCGGCGTGAAGCTGACTAAACTCACCAAGAAACAAGCCGAGTATATCGGGGTCACGGTCGACGGCCCCTATAAAACAGACCGCTACCGGTATTAAAAAAATCAATCCCCCCGACCCCCCCCTTGGTCTCAAGGGGGGCTATGCGCTTTTAGATGTGTTTGTCGAGCCAGGCGTGGAGATCGGCCAGGACGATCTTTCGATCCTGGGGCAGCTCGTTGTAGACCTCGTGGCGCAGGCCCTGGTAGACCTTAAAGGTCTTATCCAGTGAACCGATGGCATCGAAGAGATCCTTCTGTCCCGAAAAGGACGTGTCCTCCGACCCGCGCTGTATGAGCACCGGGAGTTTGATTTTGCCGGCATTCTGAGCGCCGATGACAATGTAGGTATTCATCTGCTCGCCGAGCCGCGGGGTGAGGACATTGTAGACATAGGGGTCATCCACATAGGCCTTGACCACCTCCGGATCCCGCGAGATGAACTCGGGCGGGAGCGGGGACTTGACGTGGATGGAGGGCAATAATCTCGATAATATCTTGAGGGCAATAATCATGACCTTGTTGATCCCTGGCCCGGGACGTGAACCAGTGCCGGAGAGGATGAGGGCTTGCATGCCTTCGGGATATTGCTCCACGTAGTTGATGGCGATCAGGCTCCCCATGGAATGGCCCAGCATGAAATAGGGGATGTCCGGGAACAGGGGCTTGACCACTTCCTGAGAGAATTGCCGTTCATCGTTAATGTATTCCTGGAAGCTGTTGACATGGCCGCGCTTCCCATCGCTGCGGCCATGGCCGCGGTGGTCATTGCCGATAACGGCATACCCTGCGGGCACGATCTCATCGATCACATTCTTGTAGCGGTCGATATGTTCGGCATAGCCGTGGATGATATGGACAACCGCCTTGGGTTTCCCATCGGGAAAGAATGCCTTCCAGAAGATGGAGAACCCGTCCTTCGCAGAAAATTTCCCTTCTTTCGTTTCCATGCTTACCCCTCTCATCATTTATTTCATGCTCTCGGTGCCATTATGACACACGCTTTGCGTTTCCACAATCAGAAATGGCACTGGGCTACCACCGGGGTGCGCGGGAATAATGGGGGATTCTCACCATGAACATAGCCATGTTTCTCGAAGATGTATTGACACAAGGCATGCATAGAGGTATAAGAATGAATGCTCATTCATAACAAACGGAACAAAGAAGGAGGGTTTATATGGCGAGTCTTTGGGTTGACGAGAGGGATATAAAATTCCAATTGTATGAGGTGTTCAAGATAGGAGAGACGCTGCTTGGCAAGGGGCGGTATGCGGACCATGATGTCGACATGTGCAACATGGTGCTGGATGCGGCGCTCAAGTTTGCGGAGAATGATATCGCTCCCACCTATCCTGACGAGGTCCAGCGGAAGCCGGTCGAGGCGGTGTATAAAGACGGCAAGGTGTACGTTCCCGAGGCCTATCACCGGCTCTATAAACTTTACTGCGAAGGCGGATGGCTCACCACGTCTGACAATCCCGAGGTCGGCGGTCAGGCCTTCCCTTCTATTGTGGGCTCTGCCTGCTCTTGCATGTTCCTGGCCGCGAACCAGTCCTTCACCATGTACCCTGGCCTTAACCACGGCGCAGCACGGCTGGCCGAGGACTACTTCCAGCACCCCTTGCGGAACATCATCCTCGAGAAGATGTACACCGGCGTATGGGCAGGCACCATGTGCTTGACCGAGCCGGGCGCTGGTTCCGATGTCGGCGCGTTGAAGACGTCGGCGAAGAGGAACCCGGACGGCACCTTCTCCATCACCGGGACGAAGTGCTTCATCTCGGCGGGCGATCACAACCTGACCGAGAACATCATCCACCCGGTCCTGGCCAGGATCGAGAGCGATCCAGGGGGAACAAAGGGCATCTCCATCTTCATCGTGCCCAAGATCAGGATCAACCCGGACGGGAGCCTCGGAGAGCCCAACGACGTTACCTGCGGCGGCATCGAGAGCAAGATGGGCATCCATGGCAACTCCACCTGTACACTCAACTTCGGCGAGAACGGCAAGTGCATCGGGTACCTCATGGGCGAGGAGCGCGCGGGCATGAAGATCATGTTCCATATGATGAACGAGGAGCGCCAAGGCGTTGGCATGATGGGCGTCGCGCTCGCTTCAACTGCGTTCCTCCACGCTTATGACTATGCCAAGCAGAGGTTCCAGGGCACCAGCATCATGGCCATGAAGGACCCCAATGCCCCCCAGGTCACGCTCATCCAGCACCCGGATGTGAGGCGCATGCTCCTCAAGATGAAGTCCATCACCGAAGGCATCCGGGCCCTCGCCTTCCTCTGCTACTACGCCATGGATCGCGAGATGCTCGCCGAAACCGAAGAGGAGAAGGAAAAATGGCATGGCATAATCGAGATGCTCACCCCGATTGTGAAATCATACGGCACCGAGATGGGTATGGTGGTGTGCGATCTCGCCGTGCAGACCTACGGCGGCTACGGATACTGCCGTGAGTACCCGGTCGAACAGATGATGCGGGACCAGAAGATCAACCTGATCTACGAGGGCACCAATGGTATCCAGGCTCTCGACCTCCTCGGCCGGAAACTCGGCATGAAGAAGGGCCTGTATTTCATGAACCTCCTCGGTATGACCCAGGAGGCCATCGCGGAGGCGAAGGGCATCGAAAGCCTCAAGGAAGAGGCGGCCATCGTTGAGAACGCCCTGAATGCCGCTGCAGCAACAGCCATGGCCTTCGGTCAGATGATCAAGACCAACCCGTTCGTGCCGCTCATCAATGCCGCCGACTACCTCAACTGCCTGTCCGACGCCCTGGTGGGCTGGCTGCACCTGTGGATGGCAAACGCCGCCGCGAAAGGCCTGGCGAACGCTACCGGCGACAAGGATAAGGCCTTCTATACCGGCAAGATCGAAGGTGCCAAGTACTTCATCAACAAGACCACGGCGCTCGTCCCGGCCAAGACCGAAGTCCTGAAGAAGGACGAGGTCAGCGCCATGCGCATACCGGAAGAGGCCTTCGCCGTCTGATCGAAAAGATCCGGGGGAACCCCTTGCAAGGGGCCTTCCCCGGATCCTCTACAGATTCTCATCTGAGAAGCAACAGGCATTGCCCCGCCTTACCCCCGGTCAAATTCTATTGACAGATTTCTTCGGATGTTTGATAGTCTTGTCGTTTTGTTCTCGAAAAATACGCTCTTTAGGGGGGATGTCATGAAGAAATGGGCGCTCATCCTTGCAGTCCTGCTCGTAAGCCATATCTTCTCCGGCTGCGCTGTATTGCGATGGAAGCTGGAGAAGTCAGTGGACAAGCCGACGGGTGTCGTGCAGCTCAAGGGGCTCCACGACGAGGTGACCATCAGCCGAGATGATCTGGGCATACCCTATATCGAGGCCAAGAACGAGGACGACCTCTTCTTTGCCACCGGCTACGCCATGGCATCCGACAGGCTCTGGCAAATGGTCGGCAGGAAGATGGCCATGCAGGGAAGGCTTTCCGAAATCTTCGGCGAGGACACGCTCGATGTAGATATCTTTTTTCGCACCTTCGGAATGCGCAAGTATGTCGAAGATGCCTTGTCCGGAATCGACAAACAATCCCTTTCCGTCCTGGAGAGCTTTTCCCGGGGTGTAAACGCCTATATCTCCACTCACGCGGACCTTCCCTTCGAATACTTCCTCACGCGCTACAAGCCCGAGCCCTGGACACCCGTAGACTGCCTGTATGCCTTCGGCTTGGTGAGTTGGGGACTCTCCTTCAACCTCTCCGAGGAGCTCGACTTTCTTGCCTTCGCTGGTAGACTCGGGTATGAAAAGGCCGCCTGGCTTCTCCCCATATACCCGGACGAAACGCTCCCGCTTGACGAGGCAATGAAACTAAAGGCCATCCCATATGCGGAACTCATCCCTCGCCAGGCCATGCAAAAGGGGAAGACCGCCCTCAACGAGAGCATCCCGAAACCTATGCCTGCCTCGAATAACTGGGCACTCTCCGGCTCCCGCACCTTGAGCGGCAAATCCATCGTCTGCAACGACACGCACCTTGAACTCACGATCCCCTCGGCATGGATGATCATGCACCTGAAATGCCCTACCTACGAGGCGGCCGGGGTTATGGCGCCGGGCATGCCCATCGTCGTGCTCGGCTACAACGGCAGGATCGCCTGGGGCGTCACCATGGTCATGGCCGACAGCCAGGACATCTTTGTCGAGAAGCTCAAAGAGGAGAACGGGAAGACCTTCTATCTCTCCAAAGGGCTGTGGCTACCTGCCATGGAGAGAAAAGAGCTGTTCAGGATCAAGGGCAAGGCCCCGGTGGAAAAGGTGATCCGAATGACCGGCCATGGACCGCTCCTCAATTCCGCACTCAAGCAGGTGCCGGTGTTTGCCGAGACATACCTGCCGGACCTCTCGCGCTTTGGCCTGGCCCTGTCTTGGGCCGTCGAAGGGTCGAGAGATACCTTTGCGGGGTTTTACAATCTGGCAAAGGCACAGACCATGGATGACGCCCGCAAGGCCATATCCATGGCCAAGGCTGTGTACCTCAATTTCGTCTACGGCGACAGCGCCAACATCGCCTGGCAGATATCCGGCGCCTATCCCGTGCGGAAGAAAGGGGAGGGATTCCTGCCTTCACCCGGCTGGGGCGGCGAGTACGACTGGGAGGGCTTTGTCCCGTTCGAACAATTGCCGCATGCGGAAAACCCGCCGCAGGGGTACCTCGCCACGGCCAATAACCGGACCGTTCCCAAAGATTATCCCATCCATATCACCTCATCCTGGGCCAAACCGGAACGGGCAGAACGCCTGGACGAGGTGCTCGGCTCTACGAAGGATGCCACGATCGGGGACATGATCACCCTCCAGTCTGACCAGTATTCACCCCTCGCGCGCAAGATCCAGGCGCTCTTCTTCGAGGGCCCATTCGCTCAGGAGCTCAAGGATGCCATGGCGGGGCTCAAAGCCGACGACAAGGGCTTGGCGCTCGAGGCCCTTGCGTTCCTCAAACCCGGAGCCTTTGATGGTGTCCTGCGGGCCGAACCTAGATCGGTGAGCCCAGCTGTGTACGGCGCCTTTATCCATGTCATGACGAAAAATACCTTCCTTGACGAACTCGGCCCCGATGAGAGCGATACCTGGAAGGCATTCGCCGACCTCAACAACTACGGCTACTCGGCCCCCGAGGACCACCTCCTCTACCGGCCCGACTCACCCTTCTGGGACGATATCCGCACCGCACAGAAAGAGACCAGGGCTTCTATCGTGGCGAAGTCCCTGGCGGACGCCATGCGCTACTGCGAAGAAAAGATGGGCCCCGAGCGCAAGCGCTGGCAGTGGGGCCTGCTCCACACCTACCATTTCAAGCATGACTTCTCCGAAGCGGTGCCCTTCTTCTTGAAAGACGATCTCAACCGCGGACCATTCCCCGCTGGCGGCGACTGCCATACACTCAATGTCGCCGGTTTCTCCTGGGGCAAGTCATTCGACGTCGTCGAGATCCCGGCCATGCGCATGATTGTGGATTTCAGCCTTCCGGACCCCGCCTTCCTCACCACCGTCCCGGGACAGTCGGGCAATCCGTTCAGCCCGCACTACGACGATATGATCAAACCATACTTCCTCACCGGTAAAAACCACCCCCTGCCCTTCATGGAGGAGAATATCCAAGCCCAGTACAAGGACCAGCTCATCCTCAAACCTTAAAAGCGCATGCCTCCCATCCCCCCTGAACCTGCAGGGGGGGCCGGGGGGATTGAACTTTATAGCTAGAGGCCGGCGGTGGGGAGGACCCAGATACCCCTGCCGTTCATCTTGAGGCTTCGGCCCTTGAGCCCGAATTCGGTGATGTAGAGAAAGTCGGGGCGGAAGCCAGGGCCTTTCCCGAACCGGCACGAGGAGGGGGCTTTGAGGTCGCCGACACGGTATCCGATCTTGGCCATTCCGTTTCTGATCGAAACCAGGGCGAGTTCCGAATTCAGGCAGAGCCACAGAGTTCCGTCCGGGGCGGTGTCGATGTCATCAAATACCTGAACGCCTGATGGGTTGTATATCTGCTTCTTCACTTTCTTCTCGAGGTCAAATGACCATACACCGTTGAGGGTCTCGGTATAATAGAGGATGGTTTCATCCGGGGAGAAGGCGAGGCCGTTGGCCACCCCGGACTTGTCCACTACCACCTCGGGACGCTTGAAATTCTCGTCCGCGCCGAACTTGACGCGCAAGATCTTTCCCTTGGGGAAAAAGATCCCTTCATTCGACGCGGTGTAGTAGAGGTAGTTTCTGGACTGCGCAAAACCGTTCAGCCCGGGGATGTCATCGGTGAGGTAGCCAATCATGCCGAAATTCTTGTCGATCTTGCCAATCCGGCGCACTCCGTTCTCATCCTCGACGCCTACATACACGAACCCATCCGGCCCGATCTCGATACCCAGGCACATGGCGCCGAGCTTCTTCTGCACCACGATCTTGCCTTGAAAGGGATCGCCTGTCGGCTCGATGCGGTAAAGCATCCCATCCAGGCCGGTCACGAAGAGGACACCCTCGCCGTCGAAGGCAAGGTTCTCGACGCCGTGCATGCCGTCCACATACGGTCCTCGGTTAAGGTCTACTCCGGCCTTCACGAGCTTGAGCCCGCTGCTGCAGGCAGCAAGGAAAAACAGCATCATAACTGACAACAGCCGCATCATCCTCATATCAACCTCCTCTCACGGTCCGGTTCGCTCTCTGATACGCATACTCTCTATACAGCAGATATCCTCCCCAGAGATAGGCCGTCAACATGCATGCTATCCCCAAGGCATTTGCCATGCCCGCCAGGAAATGATCGTAGGTCAGAAGGTTGAGCCTACCGAGGATGTATTCCCAGTCATGAAAGTCAGGGACATCCTTGCCGGTAACGCCGCCGATCAGGATTAGATTCAAGGCCCGGGCATCGTTGATATAGGGCGCAAGGTCCATGAAACTTTCCCCAAACCACCAGAGTGTTACCGAGGCGGCAAAAGGGTCCCGCATCTTGATCAGGAAGGTGAAGAGGCAGATCAGAGGCATGATCAACTGCGCCAGGCTCCCTCCCAGCTTGGCGATGAATTCACCGAAGAAACCGAAGATGACATGCCCCGCTTCATGGAAAGGGAGGTTGACGAGATGGAGAAAGCTCGTACCGGGGTAATTATCCTCGATAGGCGCAAAGAAGAATTTAAAGCCCCACAAGAAGAGGATCAGGAAAAGTATCCCCCGGCCGCCGAGGTAAAAGGGATTGGTATCGGGCTTAACAGAAAAAAGCAGGTCTTTCAACTGCTCGGCGTACGACAAATCCTCACCCTCTTCGGGTTTATCCGCGGGCAGGGATTGTAGAATCGGCTGAGTGCGGATCTTTTCGAAGATAATCCCGCACCTCGGACAATCCACATTCCCATCCGCCTGTTCATACCCGCACTTGGGACATAACATGGGACACTCCCCCTGTGTTGACGATGTGCACGAACGTATTGTCCTTCTACATGATATCCCTCCCTATATTTAAGCGTATTCCTTGAGCTTGTCCACGATCGGACCGATGATGCGGTCGATGCATTCCTGGAATATCAGGTGATAGGGTTCGTCAAAGAGCAACATCTCTTTCTTCGGCGCCGCGATCCGCTGGAAGACTTGGAGGGTGTAATCGTACGGGAAGAGGAGATCCCCTTGCGAGGCGATGACGACCACGGGGCAGGTGATGCTCCCGTCCGTGACCATGGAAAGGTCCGCGGAGAAGAGCGAGGCCATGAAAGCGAGGGGGTAGCTTGTGCGGCCAAGGGGGTCGGCATAGAACTGATCCATGATATGCTTTGATTTCGTAATCCTATCCGGATCGAGATACGACATGATGGGTATCTGCAGCCTGGGCAAGACCTTAGCCCCGATCAGGAACACTTTCTGCATGAACGTGTGCAATGGTTTCAAGAACTGCGGATACCTTGTCACAACAATCGAATCCGCAAGGTCCGGAAGGAGGATATTGTGGGGAAAGACGGCCCTGACCCTGGCATCCTTCCCGGCCACGGCCATGCTCAGAATTCCGCCCTGCGACGACCCCATGAGAAAGACATTGTCATGCACATTTTCTATGCACCAGGTCATGGTGTCCTGCACGTTCGCCACCATATCGTCGAGGGTAAAGACCTCCTTTTCCCGTGGACTCTTGCCATGCGAGAGGAGATGCACCCCGACGACGTTGAACCCGTGCTCGGCCAGCGGACACAGGAAATCGTCATAGAAGAGGGGGTGCGTCATGGTCCCGGGTATGAAGACCACGCAGGGATCCCCCTTCTGCGATTCATAAACGGAGAGTGCGATCCTCGTCCCGGCGGAAGGAATCAGGACCTCCTGATAGCCCTGATACCCCGAAATATTAAGCAGCCTTTGCTCTTGCGTCCTCATACTCCCCTCCCTATATGTTTTACACCACCCTTCACTTCTGCCTTCACTCTTCTCGCTTG
>CAYGXB010000131.1:0-8553 GCA_964353605.1 uncultured Bacteriovoracaceae bacterium | reverse complement strand
AAGGGCGAAGCCCCTCAAATAATAATTTCCCCCTCTCCTGATTTCAGGAGAGGGCCGGGGGCCAGCAGCGGTTTGTGTCCGTACTCGGGAGGAAAAATAGGGAAATAAGGCCCCTGTACCACAACGTGCCTTTATTCAACCAACTGCCGGTCCTGCGCAGCCGATCCTGCCCAAGCAAGTCTGGGGCACCTCCTACTCTTGATCAGGCTGAAGCCTAAAACCGTGATGACAACTTCTAGATTTTGGAGAAGACGGAGCTTACCAGGCAGGAAATCAGGGTAGTTACCTATCTGCGTATGGCTGTACCTACGTTTATGTCACCCGGCTCGTGGCATTGGGAGATGACAATAAAAAACCCTCCCAAGCATCGCAATAAAACTGCATGCCCCCATAACACCGAGACCCTCAATCTGATCATACGTTTGCTGGATGCATTCATACGCAATTTCAGATAATGCTGGTTTTTTCAATGATAAATTGATAAAATCCATTGATAAAAAAAGATCGGATGTTGCATCATTTGGTGGTTGTATTGGCCGGATGAAGAGCACATCTCAATAAAAAAAGGAGGTGAATATGAAAATACTGGTGCTTGGCGGGGCGGGGGATATGGCCAGGGATGTCCTGGATGAGCTCATGCGGGAGAGCTCGGTAAAGGCGGTAACCATTGCCGATATCAACTTGGATAAAGCAAAGCAGGAAGCCCGTCGACGGGATGCCCGCTTTGCGGCCAACCTGCTCGATGCTCATGACCATGCCCAGGTCGTGGATTTGATGAAACAGCACGATATCTCCCTGGGGTTTGCCGGACCTTTCTACTACTTTGAACGGCGCCTGACGGAGGCAGCCCTTGAGGCAGGCAAGCCCTATGTTTCCATCGCCGATGACTATGAGGCGTATCTGGATGTCATCACCCTTGATGAGGTGGCCAGAAACAAGGGGATTCATATCCTGACCGGCTGGGGGAATTCACCTGGTATCACCCAGGCCCTCGCACGCAAAGGGTATAACACCATGGATGATCCGCGGCGGATCAATGTACACTGGGCCGCCGGATCGAACGAGGCGGCCGGCCCTGCAAACCTGACTCATCTCTTCAACATCTTCCATGGCACGACGCTCCAGACCATACGGGGAGTGGAAACCAAGGTGAAGAACGGGTCCGGAAGGAAGGTGGTGAAGTTCCCGTTTCCCATGGGCGTTTTACCGGTCTTTTATGTCGGCCATGCCGAGTCCGTATCCATTCCGCGGAACCTGAAGGGACTCACCGAGGTGACGTTGCATGGCGGTGTCCAGCCTGCCTATATTCCCCTTCTCCTCATGCTCCTGGACAAGACGGGTCTTTTCAATACGCATGAGCGCAGGAAAAAGGCGGCTGAGTTTTTTTACCGGATAGAGAGTCTCTTCGGCGCGGGAGGCCTCGATAAGTCGGTCGGCCGGGTGGATGTGTACGGTTTCCATAAAGGCAAGACGGCTCATCGGACCTATACCTATATCGGTCATATCGGTCAGATTACCTCGATCCCCTGCGCGGTCGCCACACTCTGGGAGCTGCAGGGCAGGTTCAAGGACGCCCCGGGCGGGGTCTATTCCTCGGAGAGGCTGCTGGCCGACCCTGATCCATTCCTCGAGGAGATCATGCGGCGGGGGGTAGAGATCTTCTTCTCTGAAGACGGCCTCGACTGATCCTTCTCTTTATCTCCCGACCCCTTCGAGCCAAGTGGGTCGGGAGATTCAGAGCTTATAGTTCCCTCCAGAACTGAAGTTTTGCCCGCGTGTACAGAAGAGGGTTATCTTCATGCAAAGAGAGGTATAATGAGTGGCGGAATACCGTGCGGATTACTATCATCCGAAGGAAACGAGATAAGATGTTATTGTGTAGGCGGGGAAGATAAGTATGGAGCATGTGAATATGGCCGTATTACTCCTTGGAATCGTCATCTTTTTTGCACGCATCATCGATGTTTCGATCTCAACTATAAGGACAATCAGCATTGTCCATGGCAGGACAAAGATAGCTTTCTTTCTTGGTCTGATCGAGGTCAGCATGTGGTTGGTCGTTCTGACTACCGTGATCGATCAGATCCGACAGCAGCCTCTCCTCGCCGTTTTCTATGCGCTGGGCTTTTCAACGGGAAATGTCGTCGGGATTCATCTGGAACGCCGTATCGCCCTTGGTCAGATCATCCTCCGGGTTATAACACCGAGGGGTGGAATGATTGCAGAGCGGCTCTGGGATGCCGGGTATGCGGTGACCACTTTCGACGGGGAAGGAAGAAGCGGTCCCGTCGTCGAGCTCTATGCCGTATGTGAACGGAAGGATCTGGATTGTATGCTGGATATCGTGAAAAGCATCGAACCAGATGCCTTCTACACAACCGTCCCCGCGGGAAACGTGAGCAAGATCTATCGCCCTATGATGGATCGTCCAGGTATCTGGGGGGCACTGAAAAAGAAGTAGGACTATGGGGTGACCATGCCCCTGCCTATCGAGCGGGTAATGAAATGGTGGGTGTTTCCCCGAGAATAATGCCTGCATACAAAATCAATATGATATGAAGGAAAAGGAGAAGGAGAAAATCTATGGTGATTTTTTCAACAGCATTGGGTAATATTGCGATTGAGTTGTATCCCCAGCAGGCCCCAATTACGGTGGAGAACTTCCTCGCGTATGTGGATGTCGGATTCTACGACGGGACGATCTTTCATCGGGTGATACCCGGGTTTGTTATCCAGGGCGGGGGTCATACTGAGGATATGGAACACAAGGTCACCCGAAAGCCTATCAAGAATGAGGCGGATAATGGGCTGAAGAATCTGCGCGGTACTTTATCCATGGCAAGGACACGGGAGAGGGATAGCGCTACATCGCAGTTTTTCATCAATCTCAAGGATAATCCCGTTCTGGATCATGGAGCAAGGGATTTCGGCTATGCGGTCTTCGGGAAGGTGACCGAAGTTATGGATGTTGTTGATAAGATCGCCGCGGGAGAAACCTGCAGGAAAGGACTTTTTCAGAATATGCCCCTTGTGTTGGTGTTTATTCTCTCCGCACGTCGCGGATGAAGCATCTTCTGTGAAAATCTGAATAGTCTAGGTGCAAAAGACGCAATGGTATTTGACATGCCTGGAAAAATCCTTTAGATGGTAGTCCCAGAATAATACTGAAATCAAAAAGGATACTTAGAAGAGAGGATTCTGGATAGGAAAAACATCGGCTCTTGAGGAGTGGTAAGGGATAAAGGACTTCCCAACAAAGAGGGAGGGAGAGATCTATAGGTCAAGGGAATAGCGGTTTTGTTTCCTCTCCGTGACCCATTGCTTCATGATGTCCCTTTCACCTAAACTTTACTTGTTTGTGTGGATTCACAAGAAAACAAGCTAAGGGGGATGAGGAATGAGTATAAAGAAACAGTATCTGAAAACGAAACCGTTGTGCAAGGTTACCTTCCAGATACCCAAGGAGGCAGTCGCAACAGTGAAAAAGGTGTATCTCGTAGGCGATTTCAATGGCTGGGATCCCGATGTAACCCCCATGAAGAAGCAGAAAGACGGCGCTTTCAGCGTCATCCTGAATCTTGAACAAGGGCGTGAATATCAGTTCCGGTACCTCATCGATGGTACAAAATGGGAAAACGACTGGAACGCCGATAAGTATGTACCATCTTCCTATGGGGATGCCGAAAACTCGGTCATAGTTTTATAAACGGCAAAACAGCAAGGGACGAAACCCCAATCCTTTAGGAATAACCCACAAAACCATCGAGGTTTTGCGAAAACATCTCCGGCTAACCCCAGATGAATCCGAATATCTCCTTGAGGACATGCTCGCCAAAGGTTTTGCCGTATTTCTCATTCAGAAAGTGGAAGCTATCGATGTCGATGCGGCCGATGCTGAATGATTCACCGTAACATTCGACCCTTTCCAGTTCCTGTTCGAGAGAGTCTCGAAAACATTATTATATGGATAGTGAGCTCATCACGTAACCGGTAGGAGCCCTCTCTCTTATTTTAATCGCCCAGAGCATGTCCTTTTGAGCGGCATTTATAAATGAATTGAAATGTGGTATTTTCTCGGCAGTCGAGACCCATGAAGAGTATACGTGAGGAAGATGCAGGATGTGGTGAAGGTGAAAGATATCATGACGGAGAAGCTAGTTACAATCGAACCGGATGAGCCTATCATCCAGGCCATCAAGGCTATGGATGAAGGCGGGTTAAGGAGACTCCCCGTGCTGAAGGCGGGACACCTCATCGGCATAATCACCGACAGGGATATCCGCAAGGCCCTCAACTCGCCCATGGTTTTCCATGAAAAGACTTATGATGATTACCTGCTGCGCGAGATAAGGGTTGGCAGCTGCATGACGAGAGAGCCCCTGACCGTCAGTCCGCAGGCCGACATTGTGGATGCTGCAGCGCTCATGGAACAGGAGAAGATCGGGAGGCTCCCCGTAATGAATGGCAATCGGCTCGTTGGGATCATCACCGTCTCCGACCTCGTCGACTATCTCATCCGGATTCTGAAAGAAGCCGAGGCTTAACGAGCAAGGGGCATTGCCCCGTAACGGGCGGGTATTGCGACCAGTTCAAAAACTCAGCCCCACAACCTCCCTTGCCACTCTTCCCCTGGATGGGGGAAGAGGGGTGGGAGATGGGGCGAGATTTACAAAGCTTCAAAGCGCAACAGGGTGCTCTGGAAATCGCCGATGAAAATGGGGGTGTTGAAGCCGGCATACATGAGGGTGTCGCCGCGGTAGGTCTGGTTGAGGCCGATGAGGGTATAGATCTTGTCCGGGTCGAGGCCGGTGAGTCTCATGATCCTAAATGGTTCGTGGGCTTCGGCGAGAATCTTGAAATAGAAGAGCACCGCCTTGGTCTTGTCCTCAGAGACAAAGAGCCATGCGGCGGTCATGCCCTCGAAAGGGCTTGCCAAGTGATACATCCGGCCGAACTGGATGACAGGCCGGATCTCCTTGTAGAGGGCGATGTGCGCCTTGATCATGTCCTTTTCCTGCTGGGAGAGCTTAGTCAGGTCCATCTCGAAGCCGAAGTTGCCAGCCATGGACGCATGGAGCCGGGTGAGAAGCGGCGTGGTCCGGTGAACCTGGTGGTTGGGCACAGCCGACACATGCGCCAGGATGGCGATAGGCGGATAGACAATGCTCGTCCCGTGCTGGATCTTGAGACGCTCGATGGCGTCGGTGTCGTCGCTGGCCCAGGTCTGGGGCATGTAAGCGAGCATGCCGGGATCAAACCTGCCGCCGCCGCTCGCACAGCTCTCGAAGAGGATGTCGGGGAACGCCTTGGTGAGCTCGTCGAGGATTCGATAGAGGCCGAGCATGTAGCGGTGGGCGGTCTCGATCTGTCGCTTGGGTAACGCCAAAGCGGAACCGATCTCGGTCATGCTGCGGTTCATGTCCCATTTCACGTAGGAGATGGAGGCGCTCGCCAGGATGTCCTTCAACATGCTCAAGATTGCATCGCACACATCGTCGCGTGAGAGATCGAGAACGAGCTGATTACGCGTCTCGGTGCGCCGTCTTCTGGGAACGTGCAGGCACCAGTCGGGGTGGGCGCGGTAGAGGTCGCTGTTCGGCGAGATCATCTCGGGCTCGAACCACAGGCCGAACTCCAGGCCGAGGTCTCTGATCTTCTGTGCTAGGCCGGATAGGCCGCTGGGGAGCTTCTCCCTATTCACGATCCAGTCGCCCAGTGAAGATGTGTCGTCGTTGCGTCTCCCGAACCAGCCGTCGTCGAGGACGAAGAGCTCGGCGCCAAGCTCTTTGGCCTCTTTCGCTATATCGATGAGCTTCTCCTCGTTGAAGTCGAAGTAGGTCGCCTCCCAGTTGTTTATGATCACGGGGCGGAGCTTGTCCCTGAAGGAACCCCTGCAGAGCCGTTTCCTGAAGAGGTCGTGGAAGGTGGCTGTCATGCCACTCAGGCCATGGGAGGCAAACACGAGTACGGCCTCGGGCGTCTGGAAGCATGTACCCGGTTCGAGGCACCAGGCGAAGTCGAACGGGTTGATGCCCATGGCGACCCTTGCGGTGCTGAACTGGTCAACCTCGACAGAGGCGAGGAATGATCCGCTATAAACGAGTGAGAAGCCGTGGACCTCGCCGTGAGCCTCGGTCGCATCCTTGCTGAGGAGGGCGATAAATGGGTTCTGTTGGTGGCTGCTCAAGCCGCGCCGGCTCTCGATGGATTGTGTGCCAGGGGTTAATGGACGCTTGTGGGGATGCCGTTCACGCGCCCAGGAGCCGGAGAGCTGGAGCAGGTCGAAGTTGCAGCGCTGGAAATCGACGTTGCAGGAGAGCGCACGCAGAAGTTTTATCCTGCTTGAACCTAGGTTGGTGAATTTTACCGAACGGGTGATGGCGTTAAAAGCGGCAAACGCAGTATAGGTGAGGGTGACCCTGAGCTTGAGGACTGGGTCGAAAACCTCGATCGCAAGGGTCTCAGCCTCATCGTCACTCTCCACATAGGTGGAGGGTAGACCTGGCAATGTGGGTTTGCCCTTGGCAATGCGATGCGAGACATATTTAGGCTCGGCGATCCGGTAGCCGTCTTCCGTCTGGACCTGGAATGCCGGTTGCCTGAAGTCCCCGGTGCCGTGGAACGGGTATTCGAAGGGGAGGGTATCGTAGGAGATCCCGAGTTCCCCGGGGTGTGAATCCGGGGAGCAGACCCGGATGGCAGGCCGGATGAAGTAGGAGAGGTCAGGGTTGGTGATGGCCTTGCCCCAGTAGAGGTGCAGGATGTCGCCCCAGGCGAGTTTCATCACATAGCTCATATCGCTGGCTCTGAGGTGGAAAATGCCCGAGTCATTGTCATACGTGATGCTCATATATTCCTCCTATCTTTAAAATCTTATAACTCCCAGCCCCCCTTCTTTAGGGGAGAGTGAGTATCAGCTGGATGCGCTGGGACCCGGTGGATCCTTGATCCAACTTTAGTTCAAGCGTGAATGGTTGTTTCAAATTCTTAAACGCTGTTCCTGCTCATTTCTTGCGCCCGCTCCGTGAGGAGTTTCTGGAGCGCATCCCGGTCCATAGTGATGTACCGAGCGACCATAAAGAAGATGAGTCCGCAGGGTATCCACCAGAAGACAGCGAAGTTCATCATGAAGAGATAGCCGAACGAGACGAGCATGCCGCCGATAGCCGGGCCGAAGCCTTGCCCGAGGTTATCGGTGATGTTGAAGCAGGCGAACACCGTGCCGCGGTGCTCGGGCCGGTTGACGTTCATGAGGATGGCCTTGACGTTCGGGCCGGCGATGGCGACGAGGAAGCCAGTAAAGAAAGCAAGGGCGAGGTAAATGGTAAATCCCCTACCCGTAGCATCGATCGGCATGTTGATGAGCATAAAGGCCGGGGTACAGCCCAGGAGCACGCAAATACCACACAGGATGGGCATATACTTGGGATTCTTGTTATAAAGCCACTCTCCGACATAGGCGAAGATGAGGCCTCCCAAGGTGGCGCCGATGCCAAGCACGAGGAATATTGTTGTGGCTTTCTCCTTGCTTACATGCCGAACCTGTTCGAAGAAGTGGATGATCCAGTAGCCGAGGATGCCCCATGGCACTGTGCCGGGGATGCCCTGGAGAAAGGTCCAGATGTTCGTCCGGTTACCGAAGATGAGCTTGAAATCGCGCAGGCGGATGGTTTGTTTGTAGGCCAGGCCCTTCTGAATGAGATCCTCAAGAGCGTCCTCGGTTCTGCCCCGCTCCGGGTCTTTGGCATAGAGGGCGAAGAAAAGAACGATTGGGAAGTTCGGTACGGCAATGAGGACGAAAGAGATCCGCCAACCATAGAGATTGGTGATGTAGCCGGCCAGGGTCACGCCGAGGATAGCGCCGATGGCCCAGGCGACCCCGAGCCATGCCGAAGCGGTGGCACGGTGCTCCTCCTTGAAATAGTCGGATAATAGCGAGAAGGAGATGGGGAAGATGCCGCCCACGCCGATACCCGAGAGCACCCTCCAGACCGTGAATCCGGTAAGGGTCTTGGTAAAATATGGCAGGCCCGAGAACAGACAGGGGATCTCACCGACGAGGATGATGGCTATGAGGAGCCACTTGCGGGACATCTTGTCCGTGAAGTACCCGAAAAGGATGCTCACGAAGGCGCCCACGAGGATGAAGGCGCTGCCGATGAATCCGAGCTCCAAATCGCTCACCCCGTATTCCCTAGCGAGCTCCGGAAGGATAGCAGACATGATGCGCTGGTCTGCGAAGAGGAACACGGACATGAGCACAAGCAGTGCGAGCGTGATCTTGTCACGGGTGGTCATCCCGATCTTGGCCATGGTAACCTCCTGTGTGAATCTTTCATTATGTGTTGCATCTGTTTTTTCTTATACTATGGGCAATATCTGTTTTCAAGAAGCTCCAACTTTCATCAGCCTTTAGAAAGAAATTGTTTTCTAACCCTCATCCCCCTTAAATCATCTGGGGTGCAAGAGTTTACCCACAGTATTTAGCCACGCGCCTTCATTTTGTCTGGAACGGCTCAATCCCACTTCCCTAGCCTCCTTGAAATGAGGGGG
>CAYGXB010000130.1:0-8588 GCA_964353605.1 uncultured Bacteriovoracaceae bacterium | reverse complement strand
TGACTATCTATGTCGATTACCTTGAGGAATTCGTAGTCGGTGATGTCGTCGTAGTAGATGGTGTAGTTGTAGGAGGAGTTCGCAATATGGACGAACAGACTGAAGGTGTCTGCCACCACACCGTCGAAGTCGAAGGCGAACTCGGAAAGGGAAATGTTCATGATCCTTCCTTTCATCTTATATCTCCGTCCTGTCTATCACAAGCTTCACACAGAAGCAAAGCACGAGAGATTCATGCCTCGGAATGCCCCACAGATGGGCTGCCGCACAAGCTCCGGGCGTTGAAAAAGAGGTTGACAAGGTGCAGCCATACACGATAACGAGAACACCTGACAAAGGCACGTAGCTCAGGGGGAGAGCACCACCTTGACGCGGTGGGGGTCTAGGGTTCAAATCCCTACGTGCCTACCATTTTTATGGAGATTATATGTCCGACAAGGTGGTTACGGTAAACGGCGCGGCCGTTCCGGCAGGAGACACGCTCAAAGATGTCGTCAGGGGGCGCACGATCGTTGCGGGCAGGATCGATGACAGGCCCGTCGACCTCACCGCGCCCCTCAAAGGCGGCGAGATCATAGAGACCATCGACAGCTCCTCCCTGGATGGCCTCGATATCATCAGGCATTCCTGCGCCCATGTGATGGCCGAGGCGGTAATCCTCCTCTTCCCCGATGCGCGTCCCACCATCGGGCCTTCCACAGAGGACGGCTTCTACTACGATTTCGACCGTGCCATCCCCTTTTCCACCGAGGACCTGGAGCGCATCGAGCAGAAGATGGCGGAGCTCATCGCCGCGGATGCGCCCTTTATCCGCAAGGAAATGGGCCGGCAGGAGGCAATGGCCTATTTCCAGGAAAAGGGCGAGCCCTATAAGGTTGAGATCCTCTCGGATATAGTGGAGGGAACGGTCTCCCTCTATGAGCAGGGGAGCTTCGTCGACCTCTGCCGCGGACCGCATGTCCCCTCGACCGGCTACATCAAGGCCTTCAAGCTCCTCTCGGTCGCGGGCGCCTATTGGCGGGGCAATGAGCGAAACAAGATGCTCCAGCGCATCTATGGCACCGCCTTCAGCTCGGAGAAGGCCCTGCACGATCATCTCACCTTCCTGGAGGAGGCGAAGAAGCGCGATCACCGGCGGCTCGGCCGGGAGCTCGAACTCTTCATGATCTCCGACGATATCGGGCCGGGTCTTGTGGTGTATCTGCCAAAAGGCGGCATCCTGAGGAGCATCCTCGAAGAGTTCGAGAAAAAGCTCCATCTGAAGAACGGATACCAGATCGTCTACGGCCCGAGCCTGCTGCGGGGAAAGCTCTGGGAGATATCGGGTCACATGGACAACTACAAGGAATACATGTACTTCACCGAGCTCGACAACCAGCTCTACGGCATCAAGCCCATGAACTGCCTCGCGCATATCCAGATCTACAAGTCCAGGGTTAGGAGCTACCGCGATCTCCCCTTGCGGTTCTTCGAACTGGGTACGGTGACGCGGCACGAGAAGTCCGGTGTGCTCCATGGCCTCATGCGGGTCAGGCAGTTCACCCAGGACGATGCCCATATCTTCTGTCGGCCGGATCAGCTCATCGACGAGATCACTTCCATCATCGAGCTCGTACAGAGAGCTATGGCCATCTTCGGGTTCGAGTATCAGATAGAGGTGAGCACGCGGCCGGAAAAGTCCATCGGTTCGGATGAGGACTGGAACATGGCGACGCAAGCCCTCATCGATTCCCTTGACAAGAAGGGGCTCCCCTACGAGATCAACGCGGGCGACGGGGCGTTTTACGGACCGAAGATCGATGTGAAGATCAAAGATGCCATCGGCAGGATGTGGCAGTGCGCCACGATCCAGTGCGATTTCTCGCTGCCGGCGCGTTTCGATATCCACTATATCGGCAGCGATGGCTCGAAGCACTCTCCGGCCATGCTTCACCGGGTCGTGTTCGGCTCCATGGAAAGGTTCATGGGGGTGCTCATCGAGCACTATGCCGGTGCCTTCCCCGTATGGTTAGCTCCGGTGCAGGCCGTGGTCATAAACATCACCGATGCTCAAGCGGACTACGCTGCGAGTATTGCCGGGCGACTGACGGATGCAGGCGTGCGTGTCGAGCTCGATACGCGCAACGAGAAGATCGGCTTCAAGATAAGGGAGGCCAGGCTTTCCCTGGTGCCGTACATGCTCATCATGGGGGAGAAGGAAAAGGGGCAAGGCATCGTGACGGTGCGCGACAGGTCCGGTCAGCAGAACACCGCCACGGTGGATGAGTTCATCGCCATGGTGCAGAATGCAACCCCGCAGATCTAATCGTTATTGACAATACATGATCTCTGCGTTACATAACCGCTTCATCCCTAGTTTAAGAGGAGGAAATTATAAGTAAAGATAATTTTAAGGAAACGATACGGGTGAACGAGAGGATACAGGCTGAAAGCATCAGGGTGATATCCCTTGAAGGCGAGCAACTGGGTATCATGACCGTACCGACCGCGCTTGAGAGGGCGCGGGATTATGGGCTAGATCTGGTTGAAGTATCTCCGAAAACTGTTCCTCCGGTATGCCGCATCATGGATTTCGGGAAGTACAAATACGAGCAGACAAAGCGGCAGCAGGCAGCGAAGAAGAAGCAGACGACGGCCGTCCTCAAGGAAATCAAGTTCAGGCCCAAGACGGACGAGCATGATTATCAGTTCAAGCTGCGCCATATACGCGAATTTCTCGAGGCCAAGCACAAGGTGAAGGTGATCATATTTTTCCGGGGCCGGGAGATCATACACAAGGACAGGGGACTTGGGATCCTGGCCAGGGTGAGGGAAGAAGTGGCCGATCTAGGGACGCCGGTGAACGAACCGAGGCTGGATGGACGCATCATGATGATGCTGATGTCCCCGAAATAGAGTTAAGGAGCTAACGAGGATGAAGATCAAGACGAACAGGAGCGCTGCAAAGAGATTCAGGGCAACGGGCAATGGAAAGGTCAGGAGGAACAAGGCCTATGCCAGGCATCTCCTCGCATCGAAGAACAGGAAGCGCAAGCGCCATTTGAAGAAAGGGACATTGGTGCATTCGGCGAACCTCGCCGGTGTGAAAAGGATGCTCCCATATCTGTAAGGGGAAAGAGCAATGCGAGTAAAACGTGGCAAAATCGGGATAAGGAAAAAGGACAAACTCCACAGGCAGACGAAAGGTTTCGTGGGTGGGAGGCGGAACCTCATGCGGGTCGCCAAGGAGGCCCTCAATAAAGGCTTGGCATATGCCTACCGGGACAGGCGGCAGAAGAAGAGGGAGTTCAGACGGCTCTGGATAGCCAGGATCAATGCCGCGCTCAGGATGCAAGGCCAATCGTATTCACGGTTCATTGCAGCCCTCGGCCGCGCCGGCATCGAGCTTGACAGGAAGGTGCTCTCCGACATCGCCATCACCGATCCCAAAGGCTTTTCCTTTATCGTGGATTCCCTTACCCAGCCATAGATGGAAGCAAAGCTCGATGCAATCAGGGGGGCTTTCATAGGGGACCTGGAACATGCCAAGACCCCCCAGGATCTCGAGGAATTGCGGATACGGTATCTGGGGAGGAAGGGTGAGCTCACTTCCATCCTCCGGCAGATGGCACAGGTAAGCCCCACGGAGCGACCACGGGTAGGTGCCCTATCCAACAAGCTCAAGGCCTATATCGAGGAGACCATTGCCGATCGGACACTGACCCTGGAACGCTCCGAACACAAGGGGATCGATATCACCCTTCCCGGAAGGGTTATCCGGCAGGGCACGATCCATATCATCAATCAGGTCCTAACTGATATCGAGGAGATCTTTTTGAGCCTCGGTTTTTCCATTGCATCCGGCCCCGAGGTGGAGGACGATTACCATAACTTCGAGGCCTTGAATATTCCCCCCCACCACCCTGCACGCGACATGCAGGATACCTTCTACTTCACAGATGCGATGCTCCTGAGGACGCACACCTCGCCAGTGCAGATCCGGGTGATGGAAACCAAGGGCCTTCCCGTGAGGATCATTGCCCCGGGCAAGGTGTACCGCTGCGACGCCGACGTGAGCCACAGCCCTATGTTCCACCAGGTGGAGGGTCTGTGGGTCGAAGAGGGCATCACCTTCGGCCATCTCAAAGGGGTGCTCTATGCCTTCATCCATACCCTTTTCGGTCCCGATGTCCCGCTCCGGTTCAGGCCGTCGTTCTTCCCCTTCACCGAACCGTCGGCTGAAGCGGACATGGGCTGCATCATCTGCAAAGGAAAAGGGTGCCGGGTGTGCAAGTATTCGGGCTGGCTGGAGATATTGGGATGCGGCATGGTCGATCCTGCCGTCTACGGCTATGTCGGGATCGATCCTGAAGCCTTTACCGGTTTCGCCTTCGGGCTTGGGGTGGAGCGGGTGGCAATGTTGAAGTATGGCATCAATGACATACGGCAGTTTTTCGAAAACGACTTGCGATTCCTCAGCCAATTTTCCTTGGGGAATACATGAAGATAAGCTATTCGTGGATCAAGGAATTCGTGGATATCGATGCGGATGCGCCTGCAGCGGCGGATGCCCTAACCATGAGCGGAATCGAGGTGGAGGAGGTTTCCCGTTTCATCATCCCTCGCCAGGTGGTATGCGCCCGCATCCTGGAGGTGAAACCGCACCCCAATGCCGACAAGCTTTCGTTGTGTCTGGTGGATGCCGGCAAAGAGCCGTTGTGGGTCGTCTGCGGCGCACCGAATGTGCGCCCCGGACTCATGAGCGCCTATGCTCCTGAAGGCGCCGATCTCGGGAACGGAATTGTCGTCAGGAAGACCAAGATCAAGGGCGAGGTCTCGGTAGGCGTACTGCTCTCGGAAAGGGAGCTCGGTCTGACCGATGATCATACCGGCATCATGGAGCTCGAAGGAAATGTCAAACCCGGGGAAAGTTTCGCGCAAAGCCTGGGGCTGGAGGACTGGGTACTCAATATCAATGTGACCCCGAACAGGGGAGACTGCCTCTCGGTCATCGGGATAGCGCGCGAGCTAGCGGCGATCTTCAAGAAGGATTTCCGATTAGAACCAGTGCAGCTTGCCGACGAGGAGGAACCGATTGAGAACCTCTTGTCCGTGGAGGTCATTGCGCGGGAAGCCTGCCCCCGGTACTGTGCACGGGTGCTCAAAGGGGTGAAGATCAGGAAGAGCCCCTTCGCGCTCCGCAGGCGATTGTTCCAGTCAGGCGTGAGGGCGATCAACAATGTCGTCGACATCACCAATTATGTCATGCTGGAGCTCGGCCAGCCCCTACACGCCTTTGATTACCGGCAGATCGGTGGTCAGGCCATTATCGTCCGCAAGGCCAAAGCCGCGGAGCGGTTTGTTACCCTTGACGAAGTGGAGAGGATGCTTGCCGGAGAGGATCTGCTCATCTGCGACAGGGAAAAACCAGTGGCTCTGGCAGGGATCATGGGTGGGCTCAATTCCGAGGTGGCAGATGATACCGAGACGGTGGTACTGGAAAGCGCCTTTTTCGAACCCTTGGGCAACCGGCGCACATCCCGACGCCTGAATCTCTCGACCGAGGCATCCTACCGGTTCGAGCGGGGAGTAGACCCCGGGATCCAGGCGCTGGCTGCCGACAGGGCGTCTGAACTCATGTGCGATCTTGCCGATGCATGCATCTGCAGGGGCATCATCGATGCCGACTACCGACAGCACATTCAGCGGGACATCCCTCTCCGCAGGGCATACATGGCCAAGGTGCTTGGCCTCGGAGAGATTTCTGGACGTGTCGTGGATGAGATTTTTTCCCGGCTGGGATGTTCGATAAAACCGACGGCTGAGGGTTGGATGATCAGCCCCCCATCGTTCCGGCACGACCTCGAGCGGGAGATCGACCTCATCGAGGAGTTTATCAGGATATACGGGATGGACAAGGTCGCACCAGAACTCCCCACCTTCAGACCGGAAGCGACGCCAGCGGTGGAGGTCTGCTTGAAGGATATTCGCATTAGACTTGCCGCCATGGGACTAACTGAAATCGTGACCTATGCCTTCATATCCCCGGTCTGGAAGAAATGGTTCGCTGGAGAAGCGCTCGAGCTCAGGAATCCCATATCGGATGAGATGCGGATCATGCGCACCTCGCTTATCCCCGGTCTGGTAACCACGGTAGCGAAGAATAAGAACCTCCAGACGAGAGACATAGCGCTGTTCGAGCTGGGAAGGTGCTTTTTTCCGGAAGGAGAGGGGCTCCCCGTGGAGAAGGAACGCCTCGGGATTGCCATATCGGGGCAGCGGCGAGATACGCATTGGTCGGAGCAGAGGGCGCAGGTGGATTTCTATGACTTGAAAGGTATCGCTGAAACCCTCTTCCCTGGTCTGGAACTCACATCTTCCCTCTATCCATTCTTCCAGCCCGGTTTTCAGGCGAATATCATCCTTGATGCGGAGACCACTGGATATCTGGGCCTGATCAGCGAGGATATCCGTGAATCGTTGGATATACCCGATGAAGTATATGTTATGGAGGTAGCGGTACATCCGCTCCTTGACCGGCAATGGAAGGGGCTGAGCCCCATTCCGCGCTTTCCCATGACGTGGAGGGATATGTCCCTGATCGTGGACGAGGCAACCCCCTATGCGGATATCGAGCGCACCATTGTCTCCCGGGAGATCAGGGAACTCAGGAGGGCCCTTCCCATCGATGTCTATGTGGGCGAGAAACTGCCTGAGGGCAAGAAGGGCATCACCATTCGCATCATCTACCAGTCCGATGAGCGGACCCTCGAAGACAGGCAGATCAATGCATGGCAGGAAATAATCCTCAACGCATTGCAGAAAGGACTTGGCATATCCCTGAGGCAATAGTCCTTCTCTGCGGTTTCCTGGCCGTTTTCCTTGCGGAACCTGCCAGCGCTGCCATTGCGATCGTTACGCAACGAGGGACAATCACGACCGAGTGCTACCGGATCCATGGATCGCAACTCTTCTTGTGCGACGGCACGGCCTTTGAACTCCGTGATATTATCTCTATCGACACCGCCAATATCACGGAACATGAGCAGCAAAAGCAACAGGAAGCCATCGCGGAGTTCTATGAAAAGGTGCATCAGCTCCTGGGAATGGAAGGCGATTTCTCGAGCCTCGAGAAAAGGTGCCAGGAAGTACTCGAGTACATAGCCAGTCTTAAGGCGGGCGGAAAAAACGCCCGAAGGCTTGGCGATGCTGCCGCCGATGCCCAGACGATGCTGCAAAGGCTAGAGCATGAGGCCAAGGAGATGCGAGGGAAATGGGAGGATCTCGAAATTCCGGAGAGAACACTCGTCATGCTCAGGGATATCAAGATTCTTGAATACCATGCACGCATCCTGGCCTATCAGGAGTGGCTTAAGTTCCTCAAGACATCGAACCCCACACTGCGGGAGTATGCGAAGGAGCACACGCGGCAGGCCAGGAATTTCGGGATGAGTTTCCAGCAGCATCTGCAAGACCGTCAAACCACTCCGTAGGTCTTCATCTCGCATCTTGAGTATAGCGGATATCGTTCACCGGGACAGACACCTTGCCCGTGTCGAGGCTTGCGCCGGAGATCACCTGGAGGAGCGCTTTTTTTGAAGTACTGCCCTGGGCATATAAATGGGCCTGCTGCAGCATGGTATCGGCCGTTTCGCATGCTGCCGCCATAAGCTTCTTCAGGGAAGAAACCCTTTCCTCACCGGTGATAAGATCCTTATAGACTATGCCGGTATTGAGCCGGTGGGGTTCGATCTTCAGATTCCCATAAAAGAGTCCGAGGATTTTCGCATCTTTTAGGATGCCCAGGGAATAGAGGCATCGAACCAGGCCAAAGGCCGTATCGCTGGAGAAAGACCGGTTATAAAGGAGCTGCTTCTTGAGCGCGAGCCGGATATCAGGTGTAATGACAGCGAAATTTTTCGATATGATCTCTTCGAAGACCAGACCCTCGATGTCTGAAGGTCGGAGAACTTCATGGATGCGGAGGTGATTGTCGAGCAGGACGTCCAGACAGGTCTCGAGGTGCCTATGCGTATACACCGCCTGATCCCGCTTTGCGGGATCTTTGTCATAGTAATTTCCGGACAGGTAGTAGATGACCGGGTGAAACACGATATCGAGGGCGCAGTGCGTCAGGTATCCCAAGACAAAGACGAGGTCCATCTCATCCCTTGCACGCTCGATCATCTCGAGGGTAAGGGCATTGGTCGGGTTTCCGTCCTTCCCGTGCAGATAGTCGGATATGGTCGCATGTCGGCTGTAATAAAAGGTGTCGGGGCTGATGGCCCCCAGGAGATAGGTGGATATATGCCTGGAAATCGCTTGTCTTGTCTCGCTGTCCTCGAATTCTTGGAGGAGATTATAAGCAAAGAAGATGTGGGTATTTTCCTTTGGCATCACTCCCTCACATGCGCATTATAGGGAGGAAGGATTTGGCTGTAAAGTCAATTTAGGTTTTCCTCCCTGTGGATATAAGTGCGCCGGAGAAGGTTTACTCAGGTGACTACCTTGAAATGCACGAGGCGGGGAAGGTGGCCTCCGGGTGTGAAATCTTTTCATTATAACTGAAATCTCCTTCCGTACTGGTCTCCTAGCTGTGGTTGCATGTA
>CAYGXB010000129.1:0-8593 GCA_964353605.1 uncultured Bacteriovoracaceae bacterium | reverse complement strand
AAGCAGAAAGGGTCGCTTGGGGACAGAAGCGCATATCCAGGCGGGCTTCCTTAGAGAATGCAAAGCCACGATCGGGATCATCGAGGAGCAAGGAAGAAAAGCCGAGATCGAGGACGATTCCAGAGAGACTCCCCCAGCCAAGTGTAGCACAGATGGTGTCTACGGCAGTAAAGTTCGCATGGAAGAGGTGCACTCTGTCTCGGTACGGACAGAGCTCGGACTTGAGAATCGCAATGGCCCCAGGATCGAGATCAGTACCGGCGAGCTTGCCGCCGGGGGCGCTTGCCTCCAGAATAGCCTTCGCATGTCCACCTCCTCCCAGTGTGCCATCAAAATATCTGCCGCCATCTTTGGGCTTCAGCACCCCGATGACCTCCCTAAGGAGCACTGTCACATGCTGCATGGCCTAAAGCCCCAGCTTGGCGAGTTCTTCACGCAAATCCTCCGGGTTCGTTAGGGCTTCTTTCATGAATCGGTCATAGATCTCCTGATCCCATATCTCGAAACGGTCGGTGATGCCGACAAAGAGGCATTTCTTTTTCAGGCCAGCATATTCGCGGAGACTAACCGGGATAAGGACACGGCCTTGAGCATCAACAGCGCATTCTTCGGCTGAACCCACCACATGTCGCTTGAAGACGATGTCCGCCTTCCGGACCATGGAGAGATGGCGGGCCTTTTCCTCCACCTTTTCCCATTCATCCGGGGCAAAGGCGATGAGGCAGGCGTCGAGACCCTTGGTAATGATGAGGTGGACGGCTTCCTCCCCATCCAGGACCTCCCGGAACTTGGAGGGGATGCTGAGCCTGCCCTTGTCATTGATGGAGTTGATATAGTGACCCTTAAACATTAACGCCCCTTTATGACACAAAATGACACAATTTGGCATATATCTCACACAAAACTTGTTGTCAATAATTATTTATTGTAGTATGCGCATATTTTATTATGAATAATCGGATAGTTGCTGTGGAAAAAAAAGATGGCAAAAAGTGCCACGATTGTCTCTCAACACCCCTCGCTGCTCCCTCAGGGGAAGTGACTCGGGGCATCCCTGCCCCTCGCCTTGCGGGCGTACCTTCGGTGCATCCAATTTTGCTGTCTAGTAAAATTGTGGGCTGGGGATTAGCCGTGCGTCTCGCTCGTCAAGGAGGTGACTTGGTAAGCGATACGATTGGCTGATGGCTGTCATCCCTGGGGAACGAGGGAGGATAGGGGTCAGGGGCGTGATTTTGGGGTAGAACTTTTATGGTGGCTTCGCTACTATGATCGCTATGGAGGAGAAGGATCTGTTCGAGGTTCTCGATCGATTGCCGACTGGGGTCATGCTCGCCGATGAGGAGGGGTCGCTGAGCTACTTCAACAAGGCCGCGCTTGACTGCATGCGGGTCTGCAAGGAAGATATCGAAGGCCTGAATATCCAGGGTCTTATTCAAACTTCCCCGGGCAAGAAGGAGACCATCCTCCGCACCGGCGACAACCAGGAGGTGCCTGTCAGGATCAGCGTCTCGCGGCTCGCAAAAGGGGGGTGGATCATGACCATCACCGATATCACCGAGATCCACCAGCTCCAGAACGAGCTCCTCAAGATGGATCGGCTTGCATCGGTCGGAGAGCTCACCTCGGGGATAGCCCATGAGATAAGAAACCCTCTGGCCGGAATAAAGACCACTGCCCAGGCCCTTAACGAGGAACTGCCTGCCTATGACCATCGGCGGGCGTACGTCTCCAAAATCATCAAGGAGATTAACCGGCTCAACAAGCTCCTCCTCAGCTTCTTTGACTTCGCCAAGCCGAAGGCCTTGAACATCAGGTTGGTTAATCTCCAGAAGGTCGTCACGGACGCCATCTTCATGGTGCAGGATACGGCAAAGGATAACCATGTCCAAATCCTCGAATTCTTCCCCCCGCATAAGGTGGAGATCATGGCCGACCCGGACATGATCCGGCAGGTTCTCATGAACATATTCATCAACGCCATCCAGGCCATGGAGGAGGGCGGCAAGATGGAGGTCCATCTCGTGGATAAGGGCAGGGAGGTAGAGATCGCCGTCAACGACACGGGCAGGGGGATACCGGAGAACATCAGAAACCGCATCTTCGACCCGTTTTTCACCACGAAACCAAAGGGCATTGGGCTCGGGCTTTCCATATCCTATAGGATCGTCAAGATGCACTCCGGGAATATCCTCTTGGCTTCCTCATCAAAGGGCGCAACCTTCACCGTCGTCCTGCCCAAGGAGATGAAAAGATGATATGGAACGAACGCAAATCCATCGTGGTGAGGATAAAAAAATAATCGCAAGAGATCAGGAGGTATACATGCCATTTTTTGCATCAACAGCCTATGCGGCCACCGGAAAGTTCACGGGAGATATCGGGGCTATGGTCATCGATGCCGACCCCATTGTGAAGCTTGTATTGCTCATCCTTATGGTGTTCTCCGTCATATCGTGGGCGATCATCATCCAGAAATGGGTGACGCTGGCTAGAGCGCGGAAGCAGGCGCATCTTATCCTCGATACCCTCGCTAAGGGGGGGAGCATGGTGAAGATCCTCGACCAGGTGAAGGCCACCGGGGATTCCCCTGTGGCGCGTCTCTTCCATGTTGCCCAGGATGAGTTGACGAAGATCACCGGCAAGGTGTCCCCGGTTCCCGTGAACATGCTTGACAATATCGAGGGTCGGATATCATCCTTGAGTGCGCAGGAGTCCATGGATCTCGGTAAGGGGCTCGGGTTTCTCGCGAGCATCAGCAACGCAAGCCCCTTCATCGGGTTGTTCGGCACGGTGTGGGGGATCATGGACTCGTTCCGGGAGATCGGTCTCATGGGTTCGGCCAACCTGGCGACCGTCGCCCCCGGCATTTCCGAGGCCCTGGTCGCAACCGCGGCCGGCCTCTTTGTGGCCATACCCGCGGTGCTCTTCTTCAACTACTTCACCGGGGTCATGGATCACATCAGCGCCCAGATGGACCAGTTTCGGATCGAGTTCATGAACTGGGTGAGAAGGGGGGTGCTCTATGGAGATAAAAAGTAGCAGCAAGAGCAAGATCGTCTCCGGCATCAACGTAACGCCGCTTGTGGATGTCATGCTCGTCCTCCTCATCATCTTCATGGTCTCGGCGCCCATGATGAAGGAGGGGATGAAGGTGGACCTGCCCGAGGTCGAATCGCGGGCTTTACCCACGCAGAGCGAAGACCTCATGGTGACGATCGACAAGGATCGCAAGATCGACATCAACGGGAGCGGCGTGGAGCTCACGCGCCTGGCTACCTTGCTCGAGCAGATCGTCAAGCAGCGGGGCATCGACAATGTCTATCTCCAGGCCGACAAATCCGTGTCTTATGGTTATGTGGTCGAGGTCATGTCCGTCATCCGTTCGGCAGGCCTGACCAAAATGGGTCTCGTGACTCAGCCTCTGCTCAATACAAAGGGATGAGGGTATTCATCGCCATATCCCTCATTTTGCACCTGGCGCTCTTCAGTACTATTGTGGGGGTAGGCATCTCGAAGAAACAGAAATCCCAGTATAACGTATACGAGGTCTCCATCGTAGCTCCCATGCCGTATTCAAGGGCTGCGACTCAGCTGGAAGCGGCTCTGGCAGAGGCCAAGAAATATGTCCGGCCAGAGACGAGCACAATCAAGGGCTTCAGCGAGATCGCCAAGGAGCAGGCGGTCAAGGAGAAGGCACCCTCGTTCAAGCCCATTGAACTCGAACCCAAACTCAAGGGTGGCAAGGGTGACAAGCAGACAGCTCAGCCCGAAGGCCCTAACCTGTCCTCAGAACCATGGGCATCTGCAGGCATGGCGAGCAATGCCTGGGAAGGCTCTCAGGAAAGCATTGAAAATTGGAAAAACAGTGTGAAGAAAACGATTAAGGATCACTTGAATCTCAAGGGAATACCTTCGAAAATTCCTCATAACCCTATGTTTAGGCTCAAGATATCACGGAACGGACAACTTATTTCCAAAAGCCTTATACTTTCTTCAAAGAATATATCTTTCGACAAAGCCCTTGAGATTGCCATGAACAAAGTTACCAACTTACCGGTACCGCCGAGAGCTGTGCTTGGCGAGAATCCATTTGTCGAGGTTGTGATGGAATTTGAACCGCCATCTGGATATTAAGGTTACCTATGAGATCGGTCTTGCCCATCGTTGTAGCACTTACCATGATAACCCCAGGAGGTGCTTGTATATCTTTTGTGGGAGGTACCAAGAAAAAATTACCACCACGACAAGCCAGGTTGTTCCAAGATGAAATTTGGACAGCCGAGATGCAGGGGATTCCGATCAAGCAATCATTGCTGGTAACATTTCTTCTCAGTCTCTCTCGGGAAGGGGAAATTCTGGATAAGAAACGCATGGACTCTTCCGGTAATATCTGCTTCGACAAAACCGTTTGGATTGCCCAGGCAAGGGTGAAAAGATTTCCGGCATCGCCCGCATCCCTGAAAAGCGATAGACCATACCCGGAAATCGCAATAACAGGTAAACCACCACAAAGAGCAAAGGAGTTGGATCAATGAAACGAGGATTGCCTTTCCTGTTCGTTTTCCTCTTTTGTACGCAGGCATTCACCCAAGAAATCCACATTGTAGTCCAGGCCGAGGGTGTCAAGAAGATGAAGGTGGCCATGCCTTTCTTATCCGGGGCTTCCGATTTTGCCGGACCGACCTGGGCCCTTCTCAAGAAAGACCTCGAAATCTCCGGCGTCTTCGATCTTATCGACCCGAAAGGATATGTGAGTCAGGCTCCGGCGGGATCGATCCAGGAGGTGAACCTGAAAGACTATGCCCTAATCGGTGCTGATTTTATCATTACGGGATCGATTGCTCGCGCGGGAAACAATGCCACAATCCGTCTCGAGGCGGCCGAGGTGTCGACAGGAAAAATAGTAACCGCATACTCACGTCAGGTATCAATGAGTGCTCCCTATGGCGGTGTCCATGATTTCATGGATCGGTTCCTGAAGGACTCGCTCGGTCTCGGCGGGATATTTTCCTCACGGATTGTCTCTGTACTGCGGACAGGCAATTCCAAGGTATTATATATCTCTTGGTCAGACGGCACAGGTGGACAGCCAATTATTAAAGGGCGACCGGGGGATATCGTCCTGAGCCCTGCCTGGTCCCCGGATGGGAAGAAGATCGCCTTTGTCTCCTATGCGAGGAATAATCCCGATCTGTGGCTCTATCAGATCTTCCCCCTGAGTGTCACGAGATTGTCTTCATTCAAGGGTCTGAACTCTGCCCCGGCCTTTTATCCGTTCGGACAAAAACTTGCCCTCACCTTGTCAAAGGATGGTAGTAATCAGGATATTTATGAGATGGACCTTTCAGGAAAAATTCTCAAACGGCTCACCAATGCATGGGGGATTGACACCTCGGCTTGTTATGCCCCGGACGGGAAAAGCATGGTCTATTGTTCAGACAAGGGCGGAAACCCCCAAATCTATATCATGGATCTTGCGTCAGGGAGAGACCAGAGGCTTACCTTCGAGGGCAAGAAGAATACCGAACCAGTGTTTTCGCCGAAAGGTGACCTTATCGCCTTCACTCAGGAAGGAGATAATGGCCTATTTCGTATCGCGGTCATCCGGCCGGATGGTTCAGGAATGAAGGCTCTCCATCCAAATGCATCCCTCGAGGAGGAATCTCCCTCATTCTCGCCGGACGGCAGGCTCATCGCCTATGCCGCCTCGGACGGCAATATCTACCTAACCGACCTCTTCGGAAGCATGCCGGTGAAGATCACCAATGGCGGCGGCAAGTACACCCAGCCATGTTGGGGGCCGCTGTTGTGGTAAAGCCAGGCAGCAGGCAGAAGTGAAAGAAACAATTATGAAAACATGGTAGTGCTATTGGATAGTATCAAGTATCTTTATTCCCTTTTTTTTACCCTGCTGCCTTCGGCCACGTTTTTCATCTATACTTTGGATCTGAGCTATGTTATGATAAAATCAATTGAATCTACGACTTTCAGGAGGATCGTATGAGGGGTCTTGCTCGGGGTATCGTACTGCTCATGCTCATCTGCATGGTCTTCTCCACCGGATGCGCCAAGAAGATGGTGCAGCCCATCGGCGGTGAAATAACTCCACCTCCTTCACAAGCCCCGGTTGTCGCCCCTCAGCCGGCGGGCCCGGAGATTACGCCGCAGCCCCTGGAGATGCCCCAGATGGAGGGTGGCCCGTCTGCCGCCGCCCCGGTCACAACCCCGGGTCGGGAAGAAGAGATCAAGAATTTTGAGCAGAATGACGTCTATTTCGACTTCGACCAGTACACCATCACCCCGGAGGGGCGGAAGATCCTTGCTCAGAAGGCGAGCTTTCTGAAGGTACATCCTGAGCTCAAGGTGCGGATCGAGGGCCACTGCGACGAACGGGGTACGACAGAATACAATCTGGCCCTTGGTGAACGCAGGGCGAATGAGGTAAAGAAATACCTCACATTCCTGGGGATCGCGGACAACAGGATCTCGACTATCAGCTATGGCGAGGAGAGGCCGGCGGTCCTAGGTCACAACGAGGAAGCCTGGGCGAAAAACAGAAGGGTTCACCTTGATATAGTAGGGGGCTCGTCATGAAGAGCATGCAGCGCATAGGTTTATTGATTATATTCCTTCTACCTTTGGGCTGTGCATCGCAGCAGGACTTGAACACGCTCAAGTTTGAACTGAATACACTCGAGACAAGGCAGTCCAAGAGCGAGCAGGCGCAGAAAGAACAGGAGAAGAAGATTTCCGACAAGGAGAAGATGAAAGAACAATTCCTGAGCCAGCAGGCGGACATGCAGGCCCAGTATACCGAGCTCCAGACCCAGATGCTCTCTTTCCAGGGGAAGCTCGAAGAACTCTCCGCCTCCCCACGCGTGGATTTCAAGGATCTCGAGACCCGCGTCAAGGCGCTCGAGGATACCCTGCAGACCATCAAGGGTCAACAGGCTCAAGTTGCCGCCGTTGCCGCTGCGAAATCCCAGTATGATATGGGCCTCGAAAAATTCAAGGCCGGGAAGTTTGACGAGGCCCTTAAGGCCTTTGAAACCTACCTGGCGAGCAATCCTGAGGAGTCTCTGACCGACAATGCGCATTTCTGGGCAGGGGAGGCGCTCTATGGCCAGGGCAAGTATGAGGACGCCATACTCAGGTATGATGTTATTATCAGGCACTATCCAAAGAGCGATAAGCTCCCTGACGCGCTCTATAAACAGGGGATGGCTTTCATTCAACTTGGCGATAAGGAGGCGGGAAATCTCCTCCTGCGGCGTCTCGTGAAGGATTTTCCTGACAGCGAACCGGGGAAAAAGGCCAAGAAGCAACTGAAAATGAAGTAGAGTCTATGCCTTTACCGGCTAGATGCGCGAGCCGCATTCCTGCATTTTTATCCGAACATTCCGCATCTGTAAGGGGTGCTGCGTTTGATCGACGCTTGGAAGATGCGGCTGGCAACCATATCGGCAGCAACCTTTTTTTCGCCTTCACGGAGGAGGAGAGGTTCGGGTGATGGGATTCTGATGAGAGAAAGGGGTAGGCATGAAGATTAAAAAGAAGCCATTCCGGGTCATACCTGCACTTCCCGAGATGCTCAAACCGGTTGTGTCGCTGGCATACAACCAGTGGTACTGCTGGAACCAGCAGGGCTTACGGCTCTTTCGGCATATGGACAGTAATCTGTGGGAGGAGGTGAGGCACAACCCGGTCGAGATGCTCTCGAAGCTCTCTCAGGGGAGGATCATGGATCTCCTGGAGGATGAGGGATTCCTCTCGCAGATGGAAAAGACGCATGAGGCGTTTTCCGATTACATGTCCGAAAAGGGCGTGTATTCCTTCCTCATCGCCCAGCCGATCGATTTTGCCATCGCCTACTTCTCCATGGAATACGGGATTACTGAGAGCATCCCCATCTATTCCGGTGGCTTAGGGATCCTTGCTGGCGATCACCTCAAGAGCGCCAGCGACCTGCGACTCCCCCTCGTCGGTGTCGGCCTCATGTACAAGCATGGCTATTTCACCCAGCACCTGAATGTGGACGGCTGGCAGCAGGAGGAGACACCTGACAACGATTTTTATCACATGTCCCTCATCCTTGAGAAGGACACGAACGGCAAGCCGATCAAGGTTTCGCTCGCTTTGGCAGACAGAGAGTGCAAGGCCCAGATCTGGCGGTGCCAAGTGGGCAGGGTCCCCCTTTATCTCCTCGACACCAATCTGGCGGAGAATGCCGAGGAGGAGAGGTTGCTTACGGCCCAGCTCTACGGCGGTAACGAGGAATACCGACTCAGGCAGGAGATCATCCTGGGCATTGGCGGTGTGCGGGCATTGCACGCCCTGGGTCAGGAACCCATGGTGTACCATATGAATGAGGGGCACTGTTTCCTCGTGGTGTTGGAGCGTATCCGGTCCTTCATGCTCAACAAGGGGCTCGATTTCGAGTCAGCCATGGCCCTTGTAAAGTCATCCATGGTATTCACCACCCACACCCCGGTGCCGGCTGGGAATGACATGTTCAATATCGGACTCGTAGAAAAATACCTCAAACCCTATGTCGCGGACCTCGGGATCAAGTGGCAGGATTTCCTCGCCCTTG
>CAYGXB010000128.1:0-8603 GCA_964353605.1 uncultured Bacteriovoracaceae bacterium | reverse complement strand
CAAGGGTGCGGATATATGTCCTGATCTTTTCTTCTGGCGTCTGGGCCCTCCCGATCTCGCTGATGAGCTTCTGGGCGGCCCTGCCGATGACGTCGTGCAGAACCTCGGCATAGAGGGCCTTCTTGTCGCCGATGTGGTAGTAAAGGGATGCCTTGTTGACGTCAGCGCGGCGTGCGATTTCGTCCACGCGGGCGCCAGCGAAGCCTACTTCGGCAAAGACCTCCTTTGCAGCGGCAAGGATGCGCGTGACCGTCTCGCCCTTTCTTGCGCTCAGTTCTTGCGGCATATCGTCTCCCTCTCTCTGTTAACCGTCTTATTGAACTTACCAGTTGTTTTAACTAATCAGTTAAATACATCGCTTGATGCCCGCTGCCAACCCCTGTTTTAAAAATTATGCCGGGAAATGGGGGACGTCGCATCACCGCCGACTTCTCTGAACTGCAATAGGACGGAAAAAGGGTGACAATGATCCGACCGCATCATATAATTAAGCGGGAATTCCGGAAAAGGAGGGGACCGTATGGGCCAGTTGAAAAAAGGGGACAAGGCGCCGGATTTTAGCCTGTCCGATCAGGATGAAAACCAGATTAAGCTCTCAGCCTATCGGGGAAGGAAGCTCCTCATCTATTTCTACCCGAAGGCCGGGACGTCCGGCTGAACGCGGCAGGCGCTCTCAGTTCGAGATGCACGAGCAGAGCTGAATGGACGTGAAGTGGACGTACTTGGCATTAGCCCCGATTCTCCTGCCGCCCTCAAGCGCTTCGATGAGAAACACTCTCTCGGCTTCCTACTCCTATCCGATCCTGATCATACCGTAGCCACCGCCTACGGCGTATGGGGCAAGAAGTCCATGTATGGGAAGACCGTCTTCGGCATAATCCGCTCGTCCTTTCTGATAGATGGGGCAGGAAAAATCATTGATGCCTGGTACAAGATCGCTCCGGAGGATACTGTGCCGAAAGCCATACAAGTCCTCTCGTCCTGAAGGGTTGCTTTAGGCATGGGTCTGACCGCGGCCCTTGCCTTCGAAGAGAGCGCATATGAGGAGAATTCCTGAGAGTCATGTTGAAGATAGGAGGTTTGACTCTCTATTCATACCATGTCCCCTGTGTCTTTCTTCCGTGAGAATGCATATGCGGAGCTAATATGGATTGGATCGTCAAGGTCTTTACGGTTCTGAGCCTGTGTATCATGGCGGTAAGCCATCATATACTGGCGGCCTCTTCTTCTATGGATCCCGAGGAACGGAAGGATTTGGAGAACGGAAAGATTCTCATGGAAGTCAGGCAACACCCCATAACCAAGATCCCTATCCCCACCGGGCAGAGTCTTGTCGAGGGCAGCGTAGAGGAGGTGTGGTGGGTGATCATTGATTTCAACGCCTTCGGCGAGTTCATGCCCAATGTCATCTACTACCGGCCGCTCGGGTGGGAGGGAGACAGGCTGCTCGTGGATTGCAAGGTCAGGGTGTTATTCCTGACCCTTGAATACCGGCTTGCGTACATCATCGATGAAGCGAGCCATACGACCTACTGGTTCTATGTAAAAGGGCCTATCCGCGATGCACAGGGCTATTTCCGGATTGAGCCCTACGATGAGACCCGGGTATTGGTAACGTACACGACTACCCTTGATGTGGGTCGGGCAATCCCAGCCGTCATCGAAAAGGCGCTCAGCAAGTCGACGTTTCCCATGATCTTCAAATCGCTGCGGCAGCGGGTTACAGATTTGAAGAAAAAGAAACCGATCAAGCCCCCAATCCTTCCACCCAAGCCTGCTCAAACAGAAAGGGATACGGCATGAGCCGACGCGTTCATGAATGTGATCAGGTTAGGGAGAGGATGCCGTGCACGAGGATAGCCCTGGCAGTAAACGATGGCATATTCCATGGGAGTCCGGAGGTCGTATTAGGGGGCGATGCGGTCCTCAAGAAGCTTCAGGCGTACCTCAGTATGAGCCCGGGGGCTTTTATCGGCACTGCCGTTCTCCTGGATCTGGCGAATCTCCTCCCGCTTTTCCTGATGCATCCTCACAAGACCCTGTGCCGGCTGAACGCACCCGAGCGTTCAGCCTTCCTGCATGGCCTGCTGCATGCGGAAAGCTTCCTGAAACGCCTGATCGGGAACATGATCTGCCTGCCATTCAAGCTCGCCTATGCCGGTTCACCTGAGGTGCATGCCTCCCTGAACATCCCCTTCTACAAGGAGAGGATCCAGCCTGAGCCGGAATCCCGCTGGATGAAGCAGATATTCCCAGCCAACACCTTTGAAGGCAATGAATCCATCGCGGCGGATGTGGTCGTTGTGGGCACCGGGGCAGGGGGGGCGGTGGTGGCCAAGGAACTCGCGGAAAAAGGATTGGCCGTCGCCATTATCGAAGAAGGCCAGTTTTACAGGCGACATGCATTCAACGGCAATCCTATTGAGATGCTGTCCCTGCTCTACCGCGTCATGGGCCTCACCTCAGCGATCGGCAATTGCGTGATTCCCATCCCAATGGGGAGGGCCGTGGGGGGCACGACCCTCATCAATTCGGCCACCTGCTACCGTGCTCCTGACGATGTGCTCCTGTCGTGGGTGGCACATGGGCTTGCGGATCTCACCCCGGAGAAGATGGCACCATATTTCGAACGGGTAGAGGAGCACATCCATGTGCAGGAATGCGAGGCCAAGTATATCGGTCCGATCGGCGAGATCATCAGGGACGGGTGTGGAAAACTGGGCTACAGCCATGGCCCCCTACGGCACAATACGCTTGACTGCGACGGTCAGGCGGTGTGCGTCCTGGGATGCCCCAAGGATGCCAAACAATCGACGAACATCGCCTACATCCCTAAGGCCTTGAACTCAGCAGCACAGCTGTTCACCGGTTTTCGGGTCAGAGATATCCTGACCGAAGGCGAAACGGCCGTCGGGATTAGGGCTTATGGCATCGGCAAGAAAGACTGCTCTGTATCCCTGACATGCTCAGCCAAGGCCGTGATCCTGGCATGTGGAACTCTCATCACCCCGAATGTCCTCCGTAGGAACAATCTGGTGAGAGGGAACAGGTGGGTTGGGAGGAACCTGACCATCCATCCGAGCACCTACGTAGGAGCGATATTCCCGGACAGGGAGCTGAAGAATGCCAACACGATCCCGCAGGGATATATGGTGGATGAGTTCTTCCAGGAGGGTATCATGTTCGAGGGGGCGACGGCACCGTTCACCGTCCTGGGCCTGGCCATGCCCGGCGTTGGGAAGGAATATACTGACCTTTTGCGCGCCTATGACCACCTAGCGGTCTTCGGCCTCATGATCAAGGACAGCTCGACCGGGATCGTCAGGCCGGGCATGGGGGATCTCCCGCTCATCTATTACCGAATGAATGCTGAGGACACGCAGAAACTGGTCAAGGCCATGTTCATCCTCTGCGATATCTTCCGTGCAGCAGGCGCCGAGAAGCTGATTCTGCCCACCTTCGACCATCCCGTCATCGACACAACCGCGGATCTGGAGCGCGCCAAAAGGAAGCGCCGGCGGCCCATGGATTTCATCCTCTCGGCCTATCACCCCCTGGGAACGGCGCGTATGGGGATATCGCGCATGGACTCGGTCATCGATAGGGACCATCAGTGCCATGCGGTCCCGGGACTCTTCGTCGTCGACGGGAGCAGCGTCCCGACGAGCCTCGGGGTGAACCCACAGATGACAATCATGGCCTTGGCGACGCGCGCTGCAGAGAGGATCGCCTGTATTTTAGAGCAGGAGGGCACGGTATGAAATGGCGAGGGTACAAAAGTCTCCGTGAGGCGTTTGCATACGCAGCGACCCCCGAGCCGGGTGATCTTAAGGGATACTATGCGGTCAGGCTGGTCACCGGGATTCTCCCCGATATCCGGTTCTTCTCGCATTGCAAGTTCTTCCCGGAGGACGTGGAAACCAAGGGGGGCGGTTTCAATGAATTCCTGGGTCTATTGAAGATCGGGAATTTCAGCATCGAGAAGGGCGATTCCATCCTCGGCGACGGCCAGCGGGTGTTGCGGATTAATTACAGTCGCCCAGGCAACCCATTCTGGCTTAAGCCGCTCAATGACGAACTCAAGCAGATCGCGAACGGTTTTTACCTCGGTCGTGGGATATATTGCCTGAGAGGCTATGCCTTCAATGCGTTCTACTTCTCCGTAGAGAAGATAGCATAATTGTCAACCCGTCCCGACCTTCCTTAGGCTTGGGGAAGGACAAGGATCTTCGCGCAAGGCTCCCTGAAGGCGAATGAAGAGGGAATAGGCTACAAGCGCGTAATAGACCCTGTATACTGGTACCACCCAGGGGAATCCGAAGCCGGTGCGCTATACGAGCACGGCAGGAACTGTTCCGGAAAGGATCGGATACTGTCCCCCTTTTTTGCATGATGCAGTGGACAATCCACTGTAGAGACCCTATGATGAGACCAGGAGGGGGGGAATTATATGCCGAACAGTGAGAGAAAAATCCGGCAAGCCACTTTTGCCGGCGGCTGTTTCTGGTGTATGGAGGCCGACTTCGCAAAGCTGCCCGGAGTAGTGGGGGTCATCTCGGGTTACACCGGTGGACTTACGGAAAATCCGAACTATGCTGAGGTTTGCTCTGGTAAAACCGGTCACCTCGATGCGGTTCAGGTGCATTACGATCCGGCGGCCATGTCCTATAAGGTGCTGCTCGGTGTATTCTGGCGGCACATCGACCCGACAGATCCTGGCGGACAATTCGTCGACCGGGGACCTCAGTATCAGACCGCCATCTTCTACCACGATGATGAGCAGAGAGGGTTGGCTGAAGAATCCAAGGATGCCCTGAGGAAATCAGGAAGGTTCGACGGGCCTATCGTCACCGAGATCAGGCCTTTCACGCGGTTTTATGCAGCGGAGGAGTATCACCAGGACTATTGCAGAAAACAGGCCGTGCGATACTGCTCTTACCGACTCACCTCTGGCCGCGACCAGTTCATCGAGAGGATATGGGGTAACGACCCAAGCGAGGGAGCGATGCATGATAAGGGGGCATATCAAAAGCCGGATGATGTTCGAAGCTGACGCCTCTGCAGTATGAGGTGACACAGCATGGCGGTACAAGCATGGCGGTACGGAGCCGCCGTTTCAGAATGCGTACTGGGACAACAAGAGAGAGGGGATATAAGTGGATGTCGTATCGGGTGAGCCCCTCTTCAGTTCGTGCGATAAGTTCAATTCCGGAACCGACTGGCCGAGCTTTCTCAGGCCCATCGAACCGGAGAACATCATCGAACGAACGGACAGGAGCCATTTTATGGAACATGTCGAGGTGAGGAGCTCTGATGCCGGCTCGCATGTCGGACACGTATTCCCGGGCGGCCCCAATCCCACAGGCCTGAGGTACTGCATCAACTCTGCGGCATTGCGGTTCATTCCCAAGGAGGATCTCGAAAGAGAGGGGTACACGCACTTTCTGGACTTATTCTTTGAGAAGTAATTCTTTGAGAAGTAATCGCGTGTGAAAAAGCACGCAGGGGGGTATATGCATAGCGAGAGTGAGAACTGAAAGACTGTACCTGCAGCTGTGGAAGAAACTGTTAAAAGGAGATAGACCCCCTTGGCAGATGAATTACGCCTTCAGCCCCAGCTGGAAAACGGTATCCAGACATTCGAAGACCTCCTCCTCGGAATAGAGCCCATGGTGCACCAAGGCCGCCCCGTACTCCGTCATCCCCATGGCGATATAGCAGGCCAGTGTGGTGTCAATGTCGCTGCGGATGCGGCCCTCTCCCAGCAAGCGCTCGAGGTCACGCACGAGGGGCTCAATGATCTCCTTGACAACCTGCCTGAACTTCGCTTTGAATACCAGATTCTCGCTCACGGAGGCGCTGCGGACGAGATTCATCATGACGATCCAGCGCGGATACGAAGCGAAAAAGGCCCGCACACGCTTTCTGATCCGCTTCGCCATATCCTTCTCCTCCCTGATTTCCTGCCAAACGTCGTTGTACATCTCGTGGAAGATCCTGTCCGCGCACTCGATGAAGAGCTCATCCTTGTCCTTGTACTGCCGGTAGAAGGTCTCCTTGCTCGCATGTGCATGCTGCACGATATCAGCCACGGTTGTCCCGGCATAGCCTTTTTTGAAAAACAACCCAATCGCGGATTGGATGATCGCCTCCCGCCTCCCCAAGTGTAAGGCTGTCTCATTGACATCCTTGGTCTGGATAGTCTTTTGCCTCATCTCTTCCTTGATCACAACCAGTGGCTTCAGATTCTCGATTTGCTTCTTTCGGATCTGTGCTAATCCCTCGAGATGTGCCCGCGTATAATAGGCCCGGGTCTTGCCCGTCTTGATGGGCCTCGGGAGGAGGCCCTCCCAGATGTAGTACCGGATCGTCGAGGCCGGTACGCCCGAGGCACGCACGAGCTCAGAAATCTTCATGAGGCTTTTATCTTTCATACCTTCCCGAATCCCTTTCCCGAAAGCGTACCACCCGGGAACATGTCGTTGAAGACGATCTCCCAGCCTTTCATCAAGAGCCTTTCGATATCAGTCTGGTACTCGATATAATAATAAAGGCAGTATTCTATGGCGCCCATGAGCAGGTGCGCAATGAGCCTGCTGTCCATGGGCGCAATGCTGCCTTGTGCGATCGCCATATCCAGGTCCGCCTGTATGGGGTCGGTAAGATTTCGCACGGCCTGATCGAGCTTCTCTCGGAAATGGGAGTTCTCCTTGACGGAAGCCCCGCGCGCGAGATTGAGCATATCGATCATGTGGCGGTAGAAATGAGCGAAGTGGTACGCCCTTTTCCAGAGCCGCTTCATGGCATCGGTCTCCTCTCGGATCTCAGGGACATCCCGGCCGATATCATAAAAGACGCTGTCGGCACATTCGAGAAAGAGATTCTCCTTATTCCTGAAATGCTGGTAGAAGGTCCCTTTGCCGACCCCGGCACGTCCCACGATGTCAGCCACACTCGTGGCATCGTAGCCTTTGTTCCGGAAGAGCGCAACGGCAGCCCGTACGATCTCATCGCGCTTGCTCGTGAATACGATATCGGCCTCCCCTCCATGGGCAACTCCCCGCTCGCCGCCTTTCACGATCTTCCCGATTGCCATCAGCGACAGGCCGTCTCCCTTCAGCCGCTGTATCTGTATGAGCCGTTCGAGGTGCTCCTTGGTATAGTACGCCATGGTCTTGCCAATCCTGACCGGTTCCGGCAGGAGCCCTTGGCGGACATAGTACCGGATGGTGGCAGCAGGCGTGTGCGTGTATGCGCTCAATTCGGAAATCCGCATGTGCCTCGGCGGCTGCATCCTTTTCTCCATTATCTTGTAGGGTTTTCTCTTTGCAGCATACCCTGTTCCTTCGGCATTTTTCAATGGCTAACAAACGCCGTTCGCTCTCCTTGTTCCCGGTTCACTCTTTAAAAAATTCCCCTTGACAGGGGAGGGGAAAAGGAATAGCTACTCACTATAGAACCGAACGGTACGGTATTGTCAAGTAGAAAACACAGGCCAGCGTGGCCTGCTAGAGAGGAGGGTAGATCGCCATGAGCAGAGGAAAGATCGCAATCATAGGCATAGGCGAGGTACCGACGGCCATCAGGCCCGAGCGCAAACCCTGGGACATCATCTACGAGACCTGCATGCAAGCTGTAAAAGACTCTGGGCTCCACAAGAACGACATCGAGGGTTGCGTCATCGTATCCCCACAGGCCCAGCCGAGGCTTACCTCGGAGCTCTCCTTCGGGAAGCTGCCCGAGGAGCTCGGCCTCAAGGGGTGCAGAGACACTGTCCTGTGCAATGCAGGCGGGGCATCGACCTCGAATTGTCTCAGGCTTGCCGAACAGTGGATAGAAAGCGGCATCGCGCGCGCCGTCCTTATCCCGCACGCCACTGTACACTCGACCATCCCCATACCTGATCTGATTAATTTCTTCGCCCAGGCCGGGGTCGACCTCCAGTGGGAGTATCCCTTCGGCTCCACCTACAATATCATCATGGGGCTGATGGCCAACCGCTACATGCACGATACTGGGTGCACACCGGAGGAGATGGCCTCGGTCGTGACCGCTCTCAGAAGCTGGGCGGCCAGGGACCCGAACTCGCTCTTTTACGGCAAGGAGGTCCCCTCGGTCGAGAAGGTCTTGAAGTCGGATCTGCTGAACAACCCGCTCCACAAGCGCGAGAGCAACGTGCTCGCCGACGGTGGATGCGCAATGGTGGTCGTCTCTGCTCAAGATGCCAAAAAGATGAAGCGCCCGGCGGCTTACAAGCTCGGCGAATCGGTGCGCTACTTCAGCGGCACCCCGCTCATGCGCGATTTCATCAAAGTGGTTGAGGGTTTCCACGTCACGGCGCAGGAGGCCTTAGCCCAGGCTGGGATCATCAAGGAGGATGTGAATCTCTGGAACATCTATCTTGCCTATCCGCTGGCCCATCCCATCATTGCGGAAGCGCTCGAGGTGGCACCAACGGGCCAGGGAGGGAAGTATTTTGCTTTAGGGAGGATGTCCTTCGGCGGTGACATCCCGTGGTCCACGATTGGCGATGCCCCAGGGCGCGGCCACACCGGATCGGGAGTGAGCGCGGCTACGTATGTGGAGACGGCCCGCCAGCTCAT
>CAYGXB010000127.1:2373-8707 GCA_964353605.1 uncultured Bacteriovoracaceae bacterium | reverse complement strand
CTCCTCCTCGATTGATCTCCTCGTCACTTATGAAACCAAGATGAAGCACCGGCGGGTATACCTGGATTTCAAGCAGAACCCCTCCTATCCCGGTTATCACTTTGATCCAGAAAATCTCCCCATCCTCATACGAGAGTATTTTGAACGCTCCCATGCCCTTGCAGAATCCCCGGTGGCAAGGCTGAGACGCATGAATTATCCCGCCTATGAGCTCTTCCACAAATATGGCATCGACCTCAACAAGGAGTGCCTTGAAATTTCCGTCTGCAACCAGCATTTAAACGGCGGTCTCCAAGGTTCCCTCTGGTGGGAATCCAATCTCCGCAATTTCTTCCCGGTCGGGGAGTGCAACGGCACGCACGGTATCTACCGCCCGGGCGGATGCGCCCTCAATTCCAGCCAAGTCGGCTCTTTCCGCGCCGCCGAGTGCATCGCCTGGCGCTGCAAAAATGAGCAGCCGCATGCATTTCCTGCCTTTGCGAGCAGCGTGCACACTGAGATCGAAGACATGCTGAACACCCTGCGGAGCGTTTTGCAGAGCGCTCATTGCATCGACCCGGAAGAAGAGCGGCGCAGGATTCAGGAGCGGATGTCAAAGACCATGGGGATTGTTCGGAATCTCGAAGCCAATCAGAATGCCATCAACGAAAATGAGGCTATGCAAAAGGAACACGCTGGTGCCGGGATCAATCATTCTGGAGAACTGAGCGTCTTTCTCAAGAATGAGGATCTCCTCATCACGGAAAGGGCCTTGCTGGAATCAGCCAGAATTCTCCTTTCCCGCTTTAAGACCCCGCCTGACCATCCAATCACCCCTTGTCCCCCAGCGGATCAGGTGGGGTATACACAAGGCCGGGGGTCTTTCATTATAGGGGATCTGGCAGATATCGTTCAGGAAACTGGATCATCTGTGTGCATTGCTAGGTGTTGGCCTGATACCTCGTTGAACCATGTCATCCTCGAGGTCTGGTACAACGATCTGGGCAAGATACATACGAAATGGGTTGATGTTCGCCCTCTACCCACAACGGAGGACTGGTTCGAAACGGTGTGGTCGGATTTCCAAAAGGGTACATACTTTCATGAAGGTGAGCGCGAATGAAAAAGCGGGTTCTGGAGATCTCTTCCGGGATTGTGCATCCGAGCCTTATGGCCAGATGGTATCTGCATCGGATGCTGAAGCTTAAATATCAGGTAGAAGCGGCACAGGGTATTGCGGGAGCGACACGGCTCATAGACGGGATCTTTGATGCCGTGGTCGTCTATCTCCACCGTCGGCACATTCCGGACCAGGCGCTCGAAGCCCTGGAAGGATTCGTGGCAGCGGGGGGAGGGCTGCTTGCTATCCATTCTGCCACGGCGTCATTCAAGCAATGCCGGAGATGGTTCGAGCTCCTTGGTGGGCGTTTCCTCTCCCATGCAAAGGTCATGGATTTCGAAATCATCCCCAAGAAGGTTCAGCCTGATCTATTTGGATCGATTGGTGGATGTCGCGTCCACGACGAGCTCTATGTGCATGAGGTGAAGGACGATATCACGGTCCACTTTTCTGCACATCAGCAAAGATGCGAGGTGCCGGTGGTGTGGACGAGGACATACGGGCAGGGGAGGGTCTGCTATCTTGGGCCGGGGCATTGTGCTGCGACAATCAAGCATCCGATAATGGAAGCGCTCATCATGCAGGGTCTGCAGTGGATCAGCGGGCAGGAAGGTGGATGACATGGCTAAGAACCTGAGTCTTGCAATCGTAGGCTGCGGCGACATCGCGCGTTTTATGGCACTGGCGGGCAAGCTCAATAGGGGGATCGAACTCTGCGCTTGCGTGGATGTGAATGCGGAAAGGGTGCGGAAGTTCTCCCGCTGGTTCAGAATCCCCCGCTCTTTTACGGATTACGGCGAGATGCTTAACCAAGCCGGTCCGGATGCGATCTACCTCGCCGTGCCGCATTCCCTACATTATTCCATGATTAAAGAGGCCCTCGCGTATGGGGCGCATGTCTTCTGTGAGAAGCCTATCGCGACCACACTCGATGACGGCCTCGATATCTGCCGTCTGGCGCGGAAGTCGGGCCTGAAGGTAGGGGTGAACTATCAGTATCGCTACGATACGGGGTGCTATGCCCTGGCCAACGCTTCTCAAGAGGGAAAGTTAGGCCAGATTCTGTATGGTAAGTGCAATGTGCCTTGGCATCGGGAGGTGCAGTATTTCTCGTGCAGTCCATGGCATGGATGCCTGGCGGCCTCCGGCGGAGGAACCTTGATCACCCAGGCTAGCCATGCCCTTGATATACTCCTGTGGGCTTATGGAAGAAAGCCAGTGGCCGCCCTCGGGGCAAAAGCCCGGCAGAGGTTCAAGGATGTCGAGGTGGAGGATCTGTGCATGGGAATCATCGAGATGGAAGACGGCGGCCTCCTGGAGGTGACAGGCTCCATGGTCGCCACTCCGGAACAGCGTGTAACGATAGAAATCTACGGCAGCCATGGGACGGGACTCTATTCCGGGCCTGCATTGCCTTGGGTACGTTTCAAGGGGCTCCGGATCAAGAAGGCGAAACCCCCGGTAAAAGGGCTGCATGCCCTTTTCCGGAGCCTGGAAGGCTTCCGGAAATGGGTGATGGAAGGGCAACCTTACCTGACCCCCGTGGAGCAGTCACTCCCCGTGCTGGCTGTCATCGCGTCCGTGTACCGCTCGGCCGTGACGGGGAAGAGGGAGGAGGTAGACCAGAGATTCATCGACTACCTGATTCAGTAAAGATCTTTTTGAGGAGGGTATATGCAGCAGGTTGCGAATGAACGATTGCCGCTGAAAATGAAAATAGGCTTTGGCGTAGGGGATATCTATGGAGGAGGGTCGCTCGTCATCATCGGGTTCTATTACCTCTACTTCCTCACCGATGTCGTACGCATCAATCCAGCCTTGGCCGGGATCGTCTTCCTGGTGAGCAAGGTCTGGGACGCCATCAGCGACCCGCTCATGGGGATCATCTCGGACCGGACGAGATCGCGCTGGGGGAGGAGACGTCCTTACTTTCTCTTCGGGATCGTGCTCATTTTTCTCTCCTTTTTTATGATGTGGTATCCGGTGGACTTCGAACAGGAGCAGCACCGCTTCGTGTACATGCTCGTCTCCTATGTCTTCTTCTCCACGGTGATCACCATGGTGATGATTCCCTATAACGCCCTCTCTGCGGAGCTCACACTCGACTACAACGAACGCACCTCGCTCATGTCGATCCGCATCTTCTTTTCGACCTGTTCCTCCCTTGTCTGCGCTGTAGTGCCCCTGGAGATCGTGAAGCTCTTCCCGGATGTCAAGACCGGGTATACCATCATGGCGATCGCCTTTGGCATCTTCTTTGCCCTGCCGTTCCTGGCGACCTTCCTTACGACCCGGGAGCGGGAGGACTTCAAACCCGTACAGCAGCCCCTCGATTTCAGGACGCTGGTCGCCGAGCCTTTCAAGATGAAATCTTTTATCGCGGTACTCTGTATGTATGTCTTTGCCTTCGTAGCCATGGATGCGCTCATGACCATCGTCATCTATTTCATGACCTACTATCTGCATCAGGGGAATCAGACCAACTATGTGCTCGGCAGTATGCTCATCCTCCAGATCGTCGCCATCCCCTTTTTCTACCAGCTCAGCAAACATACCAGCAAGAAGACCGGATACATGGTTGGCGCCCTGGTCTGGATGATAACCATGCTCTTTAGCTTCCTCATCCGTCCCGGGATGCCAATCGCAGCTATGTATGTATTCGCAAGCTTTGTCGGCATAGGTACCGGCGGAGTGATCGTCATGATCTATTCGATCTTCCCGGACATCCCCGACATCGATGAACTGCAATCCTCTCAGCGCAGGGAGGGGATGTACTCCGGGCTTTTCACCTTCATGCGCAAGCTGAGTTCAGCCTTGGCTATCTTCATCATCTCCAATGCCATCTCGCTGGCAGGATATAAGGCCCCTGAGAAGCAGGTCGTCGGGGGGGTGACCACCATGGTGAAACAGGTACAGAGTCCTGAGTTCATCCTCACGCTTAGGATTGTCTTTGCCGTCCTTCCCGTGGTTTTCCTCCTAATCTGTCTCTATGCCGCCACCCGCTACCCCTTGAGCCCCATGCTGCATGCACGTTTGAAGGATTTTCTTGGTAAACGGCGGTCGGGGGCGGAGATCCCGGCAGATGCCTTGCGGGAGGAGATGGAATTGAGAAAAGTTCTCATCGGAGAGTAGACCATGGGATGGCATGAAAACAACGAGCCAGTGTTCAGGCATGCTTTCTTCGATACCACGAGTGTGACCGACTTTGTGTTCAAAGATGTGCCCACACCGCCACCTGCTTATCCGCGGGAAAGACACGAGGATAATTATGCCTGGACGCCTATTGCCGTCGCATACGAAGAGCGGCGCGAGGCATTCTTCGCGCATGTCATCAAGAACCCCTCCCCCCGAGGCATCAAGGGATTTTTCTATGAGCTGGTGCGCCTTTATAAACATCAGCCGCCGATCCATGAGGAGATCATACGTGCGGCACTCACCTATATCAATGACCGCTACGACTGCTCCGATTTCGTCATGCTCGGGATCATGCGCCTGCTCTTCCAGTTCCAGGAGAGCCCCCTTCTCAGCACAGAACTGGTTTCCGAAGCACGGCAAACCATCCTCAACTTCAAGTATTGGCCGGACGAGCCGGGGATCGATTCCATGTGCAGCTGGACCGAGAATCACCAGATCATGTTCTCCTGTAACGAATACCTTGCCGGACAATTGTTCTCGGATACCATATTCCCCAATTCGGGCATGACCGGGCACGAGAAAATGCTCAAGGCCAGGCCGAGGATTCTCAAGTGGCTCGAGCTGCGTTTTCGAACCGGGTTTAGCGAATGGCTCTCCCATATCTATTACGACGAGGACCTGACCGCTCTCATCAACCTCGTCGATTTCTGCCGCGATCCCATCATCCTCCGCTGGTCGATGATGGTCCTTGACCTCCTCTTCATGGACATGGCATTGAACAGCTTTCACGGGACCTTTGGGAGCACGCATGGGAGAAGCTATACCCGGGAGAAGATGTCGGCAGGGAAAGAATCGACAACCGATACTGCGAAGCTCATGTTCGGGATGGGGGTCTTTTCCGGCTTGGACAATATGAGCGCCGTGTGTCTGGCCTTGAGTGGACGCTACCGTCTGCCGCAGGTCATCTCCGAGATTGCCAATGATTATGAGCGCACGGAGATGATCAATCGGCAGCGCATGGGGATCAAGATCAAGGAGGCGGACAAGTGGGGCTTAAATCTCAAGAACCCGGAAGATGTCATGATCCTCTTATCCCTGGAGGCGTATACGCACCCCTTGACCTTCGCCCGGGTTTTTGATCTCTTCGATCGTTACCGCTGGTGGGAGAACCAATTCTTCAGCATGTTCAAATCCAAGAAGCTCCTCATCGATATCCTGCGTCAAACGAAGCTTGACAGGATCTTTAGCCGTATCCTTGAGAAGGATATCACGCGCAACACCCGCGAGGAGGTGAATATCTACACCTATAGGACACCGGACTATATGTTGAGCTCTGCCCAGGATTACCGCAAAGGCTATGGCGGGGATCAGCAGCATATATGGCAGGCGACGCTTTCACCCGAGGCGGTGTGCTTTTCCACCCATCCCGGGCATACAGGCGACACCTCGGCCGGGTACTGGATCGGCTCAGGCAACTTGCCGCGTACGGCTCAGTTCAAGAATGTCCTGATAGCGGTCTACCGCATCTCCCGCCTGCCGGGGATCTACATAACCAACAGGCTCTTCTTCACCCACGCCTGGTTTCCACAGGACAGGTTCGATGAGGTCAGGGAGGAGGGGGGGTGGATCTTTGGTCGCAAGGGGAATGGCTATATCGCGTTGTATTCCCGGAACGGCTACCGCTGGCGCGAGGCGGGGGAATACGCACACCGGGAGGTGATTGCCGAAGGCACCCGCAATATCTGGGTATGCGAGATGGGCAGAGCTGCCATGGATAGAAGATTCGACGATTTCATCCGGAGTATCCTCCAAGCAAGGCTTTTCTTCGCCGGCGAGGGTATCCGGTATGCCTCACCCTCCCAGGGGTTGATCGAGTTCGGCTGGGATGAAGCAATGCGGGTCAAGGGCAAAGCTATCGCCCTGGACGGGTACCCTCGTTACGAGAATCCCTATAGCTCTGCCCCGTTCCCGCCGGAAGAGATCACCGTGAGTCATGGGCAGCACTGGCTTAAGCTGGATTTCAGGCGGGGGATCCGGGATGCGAGCGGCCTTTAGCCTCCCGGGCCTCTATGGAGAGGAGTACAGCCGAATGCCTTTGCG
>CAYGXB010000127.1:0-2273 GCA_964353605.1 uncultured Bacteriovoracaceae bacterium | reverse complement strand
CGGCCTTTAGCCTCCCGGGCCTCTATGGAGAGGAGTACAGCCGAATGCCTTTGCGGGGATCGAGGGAAATCGGGGATGGAAAAGAATGCTAAGGCATTGCATCTCTCCTGTTGGGCCTTATTATGAAATATATCGAATGCGTTTTGATAAGGGGTTCTCTATGGAGGATGTGCATACCTGAAAAGGGGAAAGGAGGCAACTAATGAATAAACACAACACGATTCTTTTTCTAGTCATAGCGCTCGTCATGGCATACGGATGCAGCGAGAGCCACCAGGCGCAAACCAAGAACGTGAGTGCAAGCTCCCCCAAGCAAGAAGTGTTTAACCAGCCGAGCGATATCGTTCCAACCAATGGGTTTCTCGCCCGCCAGGCACTCTATCTCCAAGACAGTCTGGCGAGTGCTGGCCTCGATGCCCAGGCCGCACATGTCGCCATGAACATCCCGGTCAACGAAGCTGTCGTGGATCAGGCTCTGGCAAAGATCAATAGCCGCAAGGATTGTTCGGACTTTCCGCTCAATACCCTGATGCGCATGCTGTATCTGGACCGGGAAACCTCGGGTTTGAGCCCTGAGCTTAGGGCTAAGATCAAGGAAACGGTGCTCAATTTCAAGTACTGGTTCGACGAGCCGGGCGACGATTCCATGATCATGTGGACCGAGAACCACCAGATCCTCTTCCATACCGCCGAGCTCCTCGCCGGCCAGTTGTACCGGGACGAGGTCTTCCCGAATTCCGGCCTGACGGGCGCGGAGCATGTCGCTCATGCGCTTCCCTATCTCAGAGCCTGGCTCAATAATCGGGGGCGTTTTGGCTTTGTGGAATGGCACTCCAACATCTACTACAACGAAGATTTGCCGGCGCTCGTCAACCTGGTGGACTTCGCCGAAGATGAAGCGGTCGCAACGAAGGCTGCCATGCTGGTCGACCTGATGGCCTTTGACTTTGCCAACAATTATTACCAGGGGACATATGCCACGACCCATGGCCGTACGGAAGATGACAAAAAGGTGGGGGAGGGCTGGGACAAGCTCCCCTCGCGTGACTCCACCTCGGAAGCGGCCTGGATTCTGCTTGGCATCGGTGAGCACAGCACACAGGCTTCCAGCAACTTCGGCGCGGTCGCCCTGGCCACCAGCAAACGTTACGTACCACCCGCCATCCTGGAAGGTATCGCTGCGGAAGTAGTCACCTCCCATGAGCATAAGGAGCGGAGCAGTATAAATGTCTTCGATGGTTCGAATTATGGCCTCGGGTATGAAAGCCTAACGGATCTTATGTTCTGGTGGGGGATATCCGCCCCGGCGGCCTCCCCCGTGATCGAGACCTCGATGCAGACAATGGAGACGTATGGCCTGGACCCGGCTCTGATCTTCAACGATGCCGTGCTCGTCGACTTCCTCAATTTGGCGGCACAGCTGCGCGGATTGAGCTTGAGCGAGTACAGCAACAAGATCAAGGACGTGACGGAAGGAGTATGCCTGGAGACCGTAAGCACCTACACCTATCGTACCCCTTCCTATCAGCTCTCCGGTGCCCAGGACCATCAGAAAGGCATGGCCGGTCTCCAGGAGCACATCTGGCAGGCGAGCCTCGATCCCTATGCGGTCGTGTTTACGAGCTCGCCGGGCGGGCTCAGTCCGCAGGAGTTCACCGGCGGATGGAAGCCGCGCGCAGCCTTATACAAGAATGTAGGTATCATCCAGTACGACCGCGATTTGCAGTTGTTTGAGGTCGAGTTGGTCTTCCTACTGCTGGGGGTCAAACCCTACACGCATGCATACTTCCCCCAGTGGGCCTTCGATGAGGTTAAGAGCTGCGGGTGGTGGACCTTCGGCACCCGCGGGGACGGGTATGTGGCCCTTTATTCCTTCATTCCCCCCTGCTGGGAATCTGAGTATGAGCTTAGAGCCTTCGGGAAGAAGAATGTCTGGATCGTGGAGCTTGGCAGCAGTGACAAATATGGATCGTTCGAAGGGTTTGTCTGTGCCATGAAGAAAGCGAAGGTGTGCATCGTGCCGCAGTGCCAAGGCTTTTGTGTGCGTTACGAATCGCCTTCTCTTGGCACCGTTCAGGTGGCATGGGATGGGCCGCTCAAGGTCGCCGGGCAGGAGATCGATCTGGGACCGTATCCCCGGTATGATAACTCCTACTGTTTTCAGGACTTCGGCACAAATAAGACGGTGATCTCCCGCGGATCGCAGCGTCTGGAGCTGGATTTTGCAACCGCGGCAAGGGCATATTTTGAGTGATTCTTAGGCCACCTCAATC
>CAYGXB010000126.1:0-8714 GCA_964353605.1 uncultured Bacteriovoracaceae bacterium | reverse complement strand
CTCTTTTTGTTTATCCTTTTTCTCTTCCATTTTTTACCTCCATCCTTTTTTTTGAATTTTGCAGATCTATTGAGCAGGAAGCATGCCATGTGGAGGACAAGGTGAAACCATAAAGGAAACCAGCCTATAACTTGTTGAAAATATGAAATTTATAATGATGACCCCTGGAAAAAAAGAAAAAAGGGAGAACGGGGATTGGTTACCGAACGTAATGGAAAAAACCGTTGGATATTACCATTGGTAACAGGCATGGGTAAGGGTTATGGAGATGAAAAATGGTTTTTAAGGTGGACGAATGGTCAAGGAGCAACAGAAGGGTAGTCGTCTAAGCGTTGATCACACGGTTTTTCCCGGCCTGTGAAGATTCCATCGTTTCCGTTTCTCCCACAGGTTCTTCCGGCTGATTCCAAGGGTCTCAGCGATTTGTTCTTCGGAATGATCCATCTGCAGCAATAAGATGGACTGCTTGGTGTATTCCTCAATGGAGACAAAATCACGGGGACTCCACAAGACATCTGTTTTAGCCAAAAGCTTTGGTGGAAGCTGTTCCGGGCGTATGGGATTCCCTTCGTCGGTGAGGTGTAATGCATATTCGATCACATTTTCCATCTCTCTCACATTTCCGGGCCAGCGGTAATTCATGAATACCTTGAGTGCTTTCGACGAGATCCCTGTCACGTTGCGGGAATGCGCATCACAAAGACGCTGGAGAAGGTGAGTGGCCAGCGGAGGGATGTCCTCCTTTCTTTCACGAAGCGGAGGTAGAAAAATGGGGATCACGTTCAAACGGAAGAAAAGGTCTTCACGGAAAAACCCATCATGGATCGCCTCCTCGAGATTACGGTTTGTTGCCGAGATGATCCGGACATCAAATTTTCTCACCTTTGTGTCCCCGACCCGGCGGCTTTCCCCTTCCTGAAGGAAACGAAGCAATTTGACTTGCACCGACGAAGGGATCTCTCCGACTTCGTCAAGAAAGAGGGTGCCCCCGTCGGCTGCCTCTATAAGGCCCTGGTGATCCTTGATGGCCCCGGTAAAGGACCCTCGCACATGACCGAAAAGCTCAGACTCCAGCAGGTTTTCCGGGATAGCCCCGCAATTTATCGTCACAAAAGGCTTATCTTTTCTGTCAGAGTTGAAAACAATGGCACGGGCTATGAGCTCCTTTCCGGTTCCAGATTCTCCGGTGATCAACACCGAGCTCATGGTGGAAGCCACCCTTTCGATGAGCCGAAAGATTGCTTTCATCCTCTTGGACTGGGTTACGATGTTATGAAACTGGGCCTGGCGTTCCATCTCCCGTCGGAGCGTGACGCAGGTCTCGGAGAGTCGGATTTGTTCCGTAACATTGCGAACAACTTCTACGGCACCGACAATCTTACCATCCTTGTCCCTGAATGGTCCTGCAAAAACCTCCATCCATAGAATATTGCCGTCCGGCAGTTGAATATCCCTAAGCGCTCTTTTGGGTTTTCCATCTTTTATGACATCCAAGATGATACAATTTTCGCAAGGCTCCTGGCGCCCACGGTAAGCCTCATAGCACTTCTCACCGACCTTGGCCCCGTATATCTGTAGGACGGCATCGTTCTGGAATATGACCTTTAAATCTCTGTCGATCACCGTGATGGCATCACTGACGGTATTCAACACCGCTTCAAATAGAGCCTCTCCATGGATTGTTATGGAATCTACTTTCATGTTATTTTCTTGGGTTTTGGATGTCGGGTTAATTATTTAAAATAGAGTACGACCGGTTTCTCTCGATAAGACCGGTTGATGTTTGCTTTCTCCTTTAGCCGCCTGGTAACCCGGCGGTGTCCTAATAATTCAGCCAAGAATCCGTTGGCCCCGGCGACTCACAGGACAATGCATCTATATCACAACTGCTGAATAAACAATATCAATGATTTCGGATTGAACTCTTGTATATTAATCAATGTTGAAGATTTAACGCTTTCAGAGCATTCTGGGGACACAATACAAAATTATTGAGCAACATTTTTCTTAGGCCCAGGCCGGTTGTTTCTCAGATGCATGTTCAATGTCCGCTCAAGCTGTTCAATAAAAACAACAGCACCCAACGGTCTTCCCGTATGCTTATGAGACCTGATAACCTGAGCATGCCTCTCTTCTAAACCACCTTCCAGAAAGATAAGCTAATAATTCACCAACTCCAATAAAAACCTTGACCCTGCCAGCACTTCATCCTGCCATTATCCTACATCACAGTAAAACAATTAAGTATTGTGTCCCCAGAACTCCCCTTCCAATGATCTTAGAGGAACATCAACTATGGATATACCAGATTGAGCGCCACTTCCAACTCCTTGGTATTGTTAGCCCAGAGGGATGTCCTTGAAATATTGACATGCTCAGGCATAACCCTTAAGGAGCCGCTTCGCTCAGGATGGAAGCGTTTTTCTTATATCGATAGTCCTTGACTCGCATGACCGTACCGCCCCGAAAACGTCGGACCTTCCTCGAGACCAAGGGGGGTCGGGGGGGTGTGATCTTATGCTTTTAACTTGCGTCGTCCCGGGGTTCGCGGAGGTAGGGGTCGACGTGCTCGATCTCGGGCAGCTCGCGTTCGTGCTGGGGGCCGCCGAGGTCCTTGAGCCTCGTGGCGCAGGGCAGGACGCGCGACTCCCAGGAGCTCAACGCGGCATTGTAGGCGGAGGTTGCACTCTGGAGCCCCTCTCTGATCTTGCGCATGTGCCCGGAGAAGGTCTTGAGCCGGTCGAAGAGGTCCGATCCGGTCCGCCAGATGAGCTGGGCGTTCTCGGCCACCTGCTGCTGCTGCCAGCTTAGGGCCACGGTACGCAGGAGGGCGATGAGGGTGGTAGGGGTGGCCAGGATGACGCGGCGCTCCATGCCATCCTCGATAAGGGTGCGGTCCTGTTCGAGGGCGGCGCTGAAGAACGACTCTCCCGGCAGGAAGAGCACAACGAAGTCCGGGCTCTGCTCCATCTGTTTCCAATAATCCTTGGAGCTGAGCATCTGCATGTGGGAGCGCACGACCTGGGCGTGCTTCTTCAAAAGGGTGTTCCTGGCCTCTTCGTCCGTGGTGTTGAAGGCGTCCATATAGGCATCGAGAGGGACCTTGGAATCGACGACGATGGTCCTGCCTTCAGGCAAGGTGATGACGAGATCGGGCCGCTTCCGCCCCTCATCGGTGGTCATGGAGGGCTGCTCGATAAAATCGCAATGCGGGGACATGCCGGAGACCTCGACCACGCGCCGCAGAGTTACCTCCCCCCACCGGCCTTTGACTTGCGGCCGCTTGAGCGCGCTGGAGAGCGAGCGGGTCTGCTCCTGGAGCTGCATGTTGGCCTTGGAGAGCTCCTCGAGGTAAGTCTTGAGGCCCCCGTAGGCTGCCTGCCGGGTGTTTTCCATCTCCCGTATCTGGGTCTCGTAGCGGGCAAGTGCATCCTGGATCGGTTTAATCAGGCCGCCGATAGCCTCTTGGCGCTTGCCGAGTTCGCCTTTGGACTGTTCTATGACGCCCTCGAGCGTCTTGGTCGCGAGTTCGAGGAATATCTGGTTGTTCTGCTTGAGGGCATCGGCGGACAGTGCCCCGAAACTCTCGGAAAGTCGGGAGCGTGCCTCTTCGAGGAGGGCCTTCTGGGCGATGAGGGCTGCTTGCGCCTCTTCCAGGCGCGTCTCTGCGCGTGCGCTTTCCAGCCGCTGCTTCTCAAGCTCGGCGCGCATGTTCTCGAGCTGGGCTTCCAGGGATGCGTTCTTTTCTTTGAGATCGGTTATGGTGAGGTCGGCACTCTGGACCTTGCCCATCAACGCGGCTATCTTCGGCCGTGCGAGGAGCAAGCCCAAGATGCACCCTAGCACAAAGGCAATGGCGATGAATGCATACAGCATAATCACTCCTCACGTATGGAATAGGATCGTTATAGCATAGAATGGGGGATTGCGTAATGTTCAGTCATGTATGTTTTTAAAACTCAAATGACCTCCGTCCCTTCTGAGTCTTCAGGGGGGTAAGGGCCATTTGATTTGGTCGCCTCTATTTGATCGATGAAGAGGGGAGGGGCCAAATCCGGCAGACGTTTGGCCCCCCTTGAAACCAAGGGGGTTCGGGAGGATTCAGATTGAATTGCTTGCTTGAGAGAAGAATCTTGGATATGAAGTCGGTATGCAAGGGCGATATTTCTTTTCCATAATGCTGATGATGTTTCTCTTCCTGCCGGAATGGCTTTGCGCATTTTCTCTACCGCAGCGGATCGTATCCCTGGTTCCCTCGCTGACCAGCGAGATCTATGATCTCGGTGCCCAGGATCTGCTCGTGGGGGTGACCCGTTATTGTCCGAATCCGGGAGGGAAGAAGGAGGTGGTCGGCAGCCTGACCGAGCTCAACTTCGAAAAGATCCTGACCCTCAAGCCGGATCTCATCCTGGCGGGCAAGGACTGCAACCGGAAGAGGGATGTCGAGAAGCTCGCTTCTCTGGGGATGCGCCTGGAGGTCTTCGACGGGTGCGAGGATTTCGCTTGCATGTGCACCGGGTTTCTCAGGCTGGGCAGGCTATTAGGAAGAGAGGCTCAGACACGCAGGATAATCCAGGATGTGAAGAAACAGATCGGAGCCATCCGGGGCTCGCTTCCCAAGGTGGAGCTCAAAGTCTTCTGGCAGGTGGGGTATAACCCGCTCGTGACCGTAAACGACAGGACTTTCGCCGGCGAGTTCATCCGCCTTGCCGGATGCCGGAACATCTTCGGGGATGTCGAGTTCAGTTATCCGCGGGTGAATGTTGAGGAAGTCCTATTGAGAGACCCGGATGTGATTATCGTTGTATCGGGCATGGACAGCGGGTATGACCCCTGGCGTACCGTGCAGGCGGTAAAGGCGGTGAGGACCGGGCGTGTATACAGGATACCAGCCGACCAGGTCTGCCAGCCGACCCCGCTGAAATTCCTCGCGGGGTTCAGGACCGTGGTCGGAGTGCTCTTCCCTGGATCTCCATGAAAAAGAGGCTCTTCATTTTCATCCTCCTCGTGGTGCTCCTGATGTTCTGTGTCATGCTCGCTATCGCCACCGGAGGAACCCCTCTCCCGCTGTCCGCGGTGTTCGATGCCCTCCTGCATCCGGAACGCCGGGATATGACCGGCACCCTCTTATGGGGCTTGCGCCTGCCGCGTGTGATCATGGCCATGGTGATCGGGGCAGCCCTTTCAGGCTGCGGCGTGGTATTCCAGGCCATCTTGAGGAATCCACTGGCCGAGCCGTATACATTGGGGGTTTCAGGGGGCGGGGCACTCGGCGCCACGATCGCCATCATCCTCGGGATTTCCGGACTCCCCATGGTCTTTTTATGCTTTCTGGGATGCTCCCTGAGCATGCTCTTGGTCTTGGGGCTCGCATCCCTCAAGGGATTCTCCAACACCATGCTCATCTTAAGCGGCGTGATCATGAGTTTCCTCTTCTCCTCCATCATGATGCTCATCTTCTCGCTGTCGAGCTCGCGGGATGTGCATGCTTCCGTCATGTGGCTCATGGGGAACCTCAGTGCCGCCCCCGATATCTTGGTGAAGGTGCTCGTGCTGATAGTCATCCCCCTCATGATATGTCAGGTGGCGTTTGCACGGGACCTCAACGTGCTGAGCCTCGGTGACGAGAAGGCCCTGCATCTCGGTCTGGACACGAAGGTTTCGCGGGCCATTCTGTTCATCATCGCTTCTCTCATCACCGGTGCGTGCGTGGCGGTTTCCGGAGTCATCGGTTTTGTCGGCCTCATCGTGCCGCATGTCATGCGCAAGGCTATAGGCACGGATCACCATGTCCTCCTTCCCGCTGCCATGCTGGCAGGCGCGAACCTCCTCATCCTCTCCGATACCCTGGCCCAGGTGCTCATCAGACCCCTGGAACTCCCGGTCGGGGTGATAACCGGCATCCTGGGCGGCGCTTTTTTCCTGATCATGCTCCTTGAGGAAGGGGAGGTGGTCGAGAGATGACGATCCTTGCCCTCGAGGGCATAACCACAGGATATAAGCAAACCGCTATCGTCAAGGATGTCTCCTTGGCTGTCGTGCGCGGGGAATTCCTGGGGATCATCGGTCCGAACGGTGCTGGAAAGTCCACCCTGTTCCGGGCAATCAGCGGGATCTTGCCTCTCTGGCAGGGGTCTGTGCTCCTCGGGGACAAGGATATCCGGGGTATATCGAGACGAAAGCTCGCCAAGGTTGTGGCGGCCATCCCCCAGTTCCAGGCGTTGCCGTTTCCGTACACCGTCGAGGAGTTCGTCATCATGGGCAGATACCCCCACAAGGGCAGGTTCGGTCTCATGCGGGCGCGTGATGTGAGGATCGTAGAGGAGGCGCTTGGCCTCATGGATCTGACCGCGCTCAAAGCCAAAAAGATCAATGCCCTTTCCGGGGGAGAGCTGCAGCGGGTCTTCCTCGCCCAGGGCCTTGCCCAGGAGCCTCTGCTCCTGCTCATGGACGAGCCAACTGCGCATCTTGACATCGGGCATCAGGTGAAGATTCTCGATGCCCTCAAGCGGCTCTGTTTAAACGGCGGGCTCACCGTGGTCATGATCCTGCATGATCTGAACCTCGCAAGCGCCTATTGCGATAAATTGATCCTCATGCGCAAGGGGGGTGTGTATGTGCAGGGCACTCCTCCGCAGGTGCTGAAACAGGAATCTATCGAGATGGTCTACGGCACCAGCGTGGACATACGGCCTGATCCCGTATCAGGCAGGCCCTTTGTCTTTGTCAAACCAGGGTATGTCAGGCAGAGATGATCTCGAGGATTTCGTATTCCCTATTCCCATTCGGGGTCTTGACAATGACGGTATCGCCGAGCGTTTTTCCGATCAGGGCCTTCGCTATGGGGGATACGATCGATATCTTGCCCTGGTTGAGGTCGGACTCGTCGACCCCTACGATCTGGTAGGTCAGCTCTTCATTAGTATCCAGATTGCAGAGCACGAATTTCGATCCGAAAACGATCCGGTCGTCCGGAAGACGTGAGGTGTCGATGATCTCCGCGGTGGCAATTTTGTTCTCCAGTTCCTGTATCCTCGTCTCGAGAAAGGACTGCCTTTCCTTGGCATAGATGTATTCCGCATTCTCTGTGAGATCTCCATGGCCTCTGGCCTCCTCGATGGCGGCGATCACCTGCGGCCGCTCATGCTTCTTGATGTTTTGTAGCTCGACCCGCAGGGCGTCATAGCCTGCCTTGGTTATGGGGGTGCGTGTCATTTGCTGCCTCCGCTTCATAAATAAAAAGAAAGATACTGACAGCTATGACTGCCAGTATCAGTGTATCCATATCCTTCTGCCGCGCGTGTGTCAAGAGCTGAGTTTGGACAAGACTTCCAAAAATCTGACCTGAATGAATAATCTTACGTAAATTCGGTTAGATAGGGGTGAGCAGAAATGATTATGGGCAAGCTGCTTTGACCATCCTGCTTGACAATCCCTGCGCCGCTCTTAATAATACAAAATATAGGGCCTTGCCCTTTAGAATGCGCTGATCAAAGGAGGGATAGTATGGTACTTACAGGCAAAGGAAAGCCACTCTTCATTCTGTTTTCCATAATTATCATGACAGTCAGCTGGTCTGCCAGCAGAGCCGACGCTATTCCCGATCAGGGGGCGCCCGAGGCCCTCATCGTCGTCTCTCCGCACCCGGATGATGAGACCATCATGGCCGGAGGAACCCTCTACCGAGCAGTCCATGACGGGTATACCGCGGTGAGCGCCATTTACCTCTCTTCCGGCGATGGTGCCGGTAGCAATGGGAAATGCTTCGAGGTGAGCGTGGAAGAGAAGAAACGCAAGATCGTCGCGTTGCGGGAAGGGGAGACCCGCGAGGCCTGGGGCGTCATCGGTCTCGATGCCTCCCGTCTGTATTTTCTCCGGTATTCGGATAGGCAACTCGTGGCCGAGTCGCATCTCATCGATGGTAGGCGGGTGGATGTCCTGAATGCGGAAGGCGAAAGTGCGGTAGCCGAGATAGCCGACCTGCTCCCCACGTTGGTACCCTCTGATGCCCGGCACCTCACGATCATTACGGCGTCCTCATGGGATGCCCATCCGGATCATCGCGTCGCCTACACTGCCGCGCTTGCAGCAGCGGGCAGGGTCAAATCCGAGCGCGGTATCCCGGTAACGCTCTTGAGCGCGATCGTACATGACGAGCTTCCCTGGGAAGCGTCTTCCTGCTGTCTGGGTGATATGCACTGGCCGAATCCCGGTCCTGTGCTCGCTTATCAGGCGCTGTGCAACTCCCGTATACGGCCGCGACCCCCGCTCTGGGATGTCATCTATGACGTGAGCGATCTCATCGCCATACGCACCGCGGCCCTCAGGTAGCATGCCAATCAAGTCAAAGGTAATCCCAGTCTCTGTATGATCGTTATTTACAAGGTATACTACCGCAGGTGGATGGAGAAGACCAACGAGGCATTCTGGAAGGAGGACTTCTAGAAGAGGTTCAATCGCAGGGGAAGGGCCGTCTGCAATGCACCGTCCCCCGCTCTGCGCACCAAGGCCAATGGTAAACGTGGAGCTTGAACCTCTGCATGCCGGGAAGAACTTCGAGGCTCAAGCCAGAGTGGGTGCAAAACGTGTTTACGGTAAATGCTCTCTATTGCACGTTGCCAGGTCTGACATCCTCCTTCCCCATCTCCCCGGTCGATACCAGGCCGCGGGATTGTGGATATTTTCCCGCTCATCGGCGGTTACTCAACGCGGCC
>CAYGXB010000125.1:0-8716 GCA_964353605.1 uncultured Bacteriovoracaceae bacterium | reverse complement strand
TCTCAGCGAGTTGTCAAAGAGCAATTTTAGTGCAACTTTAATGGGCTATTACCTTCTTTAATAATATACGATCACGTTAGAATTCTTAAAAGGCGCAGGAATACCATTTCATCACAGTGGCTTTGCACATCCCCTCGAGACCAAGAGTTTCAGGGGAATTGAGTCTCACAACGCGGCACAGTACTCCCCTCGATCGAACCTTTCCCAGGCATCAAACGGGTTTACCCCCCTCATCTGCCGACGAAGGAGAGCTTGACGGGGATCCCATCCATGCCGAAAGACTTTTTGATCGAGCCCGCCAAGAACCGGGAGTATGCTGCCGTGACCAGGTCCGGGTGATTGGAAACGATCCTGAAGCGCGGCGGTACGGTGCCAACCTGGGTGATGTAGTAGAACTTGATGCGCCTGCCCTTTACAGTCGGATGATGAGTCTTGTCCGTGATATCATGTAGGACCCGATTGAGAAGCGATGTCGGCGCCTGGGCGGTGGTCTTTAAATAGAGTTCTTCTATCAATGGAAAAAGCTTGGGGACATACTTCCCCGTGAGTGCCGATGTGAAGAGAAGCGTGATATCGTGGGCAAACCTGAGGGATTGATCGAGCTTGTCCCAAATAGCCTTTTTCGCCGCGCTGTCGATGAGATCGCTCTTGTTTATCACGATCGCCGATGCCCTGCCATGATCCATGATGATGCCCAGGAGGTGTCGGTCCTGGTCCGTAAAGGGCTCGGTTGCATCCACGATGCAGAGGCAGACATGGGATCTCTCCACGTTCTGTATGGAACGCATGACGCTCAACTTTTCCAGCTTGTCATCGATGTGCGCGCGTCTGCGTATGCCTGCCGTATCCACGAAAACATAATCCCGTTCATTGCGCGAGATGCGGATATCGACATAATCCCGGGTAGTACACGGCTCCGGGGAGACGATGGCCCGGTCCTCGCCGATGATCCGGTTAAAGAGCAGTGATTTTCCGACATTCGGCCGACCGATGATACTTACACGAATGGCATCCTGACCCTCTTGGGGCAGTGCTGGCGCATGCTCAATACGCTGCCTTATCGCTTGGGCAAGCCCGCCCAAGCATTTGTTGATGGCTGATATCTCAACAAAGCCGTCGATGCCAAGCTCATAAAGCTGAGCGGTGCCCACAGAGTCATGCGGGTCGTCTACCTTGTTGGCCACATGGATCACATCCACGTTTGACTCCCGCAGGATCTGTACAAGTTCCACATCGTCCTTGGTGATCCCCGTCCGCGCGTCGAGGAGGCAGATGATGACATCAGCCTCTTGAACCGCCTGCAGAGTCTGGTCACGTATGGAAAGCCCAATTGGTCCCCCTGCCAGGGAATCATATCCGCCTGTATCGACGACATCCACCACGTGCTCTTCATCGATCTGCCATCTGCCGTATATCCGGTCACGGGTAATGCCCCGCTCAGGGCCGACAATAGCCCTGTTCTCCCTGACGAGGAGATTGAAGAGGGTGGATTTTCCCACATTCGGTCTTCCAACGATGGCAACCAGCATTATGTATATCCCAGCCGCTTAAGTTCCTGGGTGTTTTTCGTCCAATCCCTTGTCACTCTGACAAAAAGTTTGAGGTACACCTTTACCCCAAGGAGTCTCTGGATATCAAGCCTCGCGAGCGTACCGATTTGTTTGAGCATCCCACCCTTCTCCCCGATCACGATTGCCTTCTGGCTTTCACGCTCCACATGGACAACCGCACCGATGTAGGTCGGGAAACCCTCCCGGAACTGTTCGATCTCGACTGCGACCGAGTAGGGGATCTCCTTGTGGGTCAGGGTAAACACCTTTTCGCGGATGATCTCGCGGCAAAGGAACCGCTCCGAGAGGTCCGTGAACATGTCTTCCGGGAAGAATCGGGGACCTTCGGGGAGGGCAGCCTTGATGATCCCCATGAGTGCGTCGATGCCCTCTCCAGTCAGGCTGGATATGCCCAGGCAGTGCCGAAAAGGGTAGGCTTTCCTCAGTTCAGTGAGCCTGGTTTGAGCCTCATCCCGGCTGATGAGATCGATCATGTTGAGGGCGAGAATGGCACCCTTCTCCGCCTTCTTCAGGTGGTTCGTGATCAGGGAAATTTTCGAGGGAGTATCGTCGGGTTCCGCCATGACCATGACGAGATCAGCCTCATGAAGTGTGGTCACGGCCTTATCAACCATGTAACGGTTGAGCTCCTTGTGGGGTTCATGGATGCCGGGGGTGTCCAGGAATACGATCTGTGCCTCTTCTCCGTTCCAGATGCCGAGGATCCTATCCCTGGTAGTCTGCGGTTTTTCTGTGATGATGGAAATCTTCTCCGCGATCACATGGTTGAGGAACGATGATTTCCCGACGTTCGGTCTGCCAATGATAGCGACGAAACCGCTCCTAAAGTGCTTAGCCATGCTATTTCAGATCAAGCTGTAACTGCCTGCCCCATTCGGTCTTCACCGGCAGGATCACCTTGAAGCTGGAACCCTTGCCCTCTTCGCTCTCAACATCGATTTTACCACCATGGCGTTTGATAATCCCATAGCTCACAGACAGCCCTAGTCCCACGCCTTTCACATGGGGCTTCTTGGAATAGAACATCTCGAATATGCGCGGGAGATCATCCTGAACGATGCCGACCCCCGTATCGGTGAAGATGATGTTCACGATCCGGTCGTCATGACCCGCTTCGGTCGTCACCGTCAGGAATCCGCCTTGCGGCATCGCCTCAACCGCATTCGTTATGAGATTTACGAACACCTGTTTCAGCTGTTCAGGAACACCCTGGACACAGGGACATGCTCCTTCCCTGAATTCCAGACGTACCTTGTTCTCTTCGAGGTATTTCCTGTTGAAGGCAAATACATCACGCAGGATCTCATTGATATCTATCTCCTGTACCTTTCCCTCGGTGGGCATATAGAAGGTCTTCATATTGCGGATGAGCTCGGCGATCCTGTCTGTCTCCTTGATTGCCAACCTGATGAACTGGGTATCGATCAGGTTCTTATCCTCAATGTTTAAGACGTGGTTCAGACAGCTCCGGATACCATACAGGGGATTATTGATCTCATGGGCGATGGATGCAGCGAGTTTACCTGTGGCTGCAAGCCGCTCAGACTGGACGAGGGCCGACTCCATCTTCTTCTGGTCGGTGATGTCCTTGATGATGGCAGAAAACCCGATGATAGAGCCCGTATCATCCTTAATGGCCGTCATGGTGAGGCTCACGTCGAGGATCAAACCCGACTTCGTCTTTCTCCTCGTCTCCAGATCCTTGACGAATCCCTTCTCCATGACTACATCGAGCACTTCATCAGCTTCTTTGCGCTTTTCATCGGGGATAATGGTGAATGTAGACTTGCCGATGATCTCATCCTCAGTCCATCCGAACATCATGTAGGCACCCTGATTCCAGGATATGATATGCCGGTCCGTGTCCAGACCGATGATGGCATCCGCACTGAAATGTTCGATATTGGCGAGGAGCCGCAGCTTTTTATAATTCCTGACCTCTTCGGTGATATCCCTAGCAACCCCGGTAAACTCCCGCTTCGTTCCGTTTCCTATGCTTCCCAGGGTAATACTCCATACCCGTTTGCCTTCCCGTGTATCAACCGACATGGGGAATACCACTGGACCATTGTTTTCGCTCAAGTTTTTCAAAACACCATGGAGCCTATCAAGTGAAAAATCATCGGAGACAAACTCGTTGCAGGGCCGGCCGAGAATCTCATCCAGAGAGAGGCCAAGCGCCTTTAAGCCCTTTCTGTTCATGTAGACCATCCGGTAGTCATTATCCATAGAGAATATCATATCGCTCGAGCCCTCGACGATAAGCCGGTATCTCTCCTCCGTGTTTCGCAATTCCTGAAGTTTACCCCCGTACAATTCCTGGATCCGTATGGTTGCCTTCCGCAATTCCTCCTCAGCCACCTTCCTGAGGGTGATATCCTCGGCCACGAGGTCTATAGCACGGTATGATCCATCCTGAGCATAATGGATGGATGCACGCCATGTAAGGAAGAGCATGTATCCCGACCGGTTATACGCCCTTGCCTCGCCAGACAGGGTGGCAACTCCCTCTTTCACCCCATTGCGGATATCATCCACGATGTGGACATCATCCGGGTGGAGGAGCGATTCCCAGACGATTTCATTTCCGAGGAATTCACCCGCCGGATACCCGAGAAGGCTTTCCAACTCAGGGTTTATGTACGTACACCGGCACTGTTCATCAAGCCAAACGATGATCCCTGGGGCACCCTGTGCGATCCTCTGAAAGCACTCATCATAATGCGAGACCTCTTTCGTCTTCTCCTCCAGGAGCTTATTGAGCCCCTGTATCTGATCCTCAAGCGATTGTAGATCCTGAGTTTCCAGTTCCTGCGTCCCAGGAGAGCCGATGGCGAAGATGCTATCGGTCTGTCCTGCTTTAATGAGGGCGAGCCAAACATCAAGGGTGATCTCAGAACCATCCGCGCTGACAAAGACCATCTTTACCCGGTCAGGACAACCTACGCCAAGGGTGGACAATACCCTTTCCATCTCGCTCTTTGACTTACTTGAAACGATGTCCAGGATGGTGTCCTGCATCGTATCCATACCGTATCCAGTCAGCTGCTGGAAACTCTTATTGAGGAATCTGGGCTTACGGTCTGTATCCATGATGAATATGGCATGGGGGGAGTTGTCGAGGATCTCTTTATAGAAATCCTTGCTGCCCTCAACTGTTTTCCTGGTCTTCCGCAGGCCTTCCATGGAATGACGTATCTCGATAGCCTTGTCGACATCCTGCTTGAGTTCGCTCGGAAGGAACGCCCCCTTGCGAAGGTACCTGAACACGTGCTTGGAAAGAGCGGCATCCATCGGCCAATCGTCCTCGAAGGCTGTAATCACAATCACGGGCATATGGGGGTCAAGCGTACCACGAACCCTTTCCACCAGTTCCATGCCCTCCATCTCCGGCATCCGGAGATCCGTGATCATGACCTCGAAGCGTTGCTTATTCAGGGCATTCAGTGCCTCAAAGGGACGGGATGCGGGCGTCACCTCGAAGTCATACTTGAGTACCTGATACAGGTAGTTCCTAAAAACAGGGTCATCCTCAACAACCAGAATCCTCTTCTTCATGGCTGTCACTTTTCTTCTGGTATGCGGATAGTAAACATCGATCCTTCACCCGGCCTGGAGACCACGGTTATATTGCCGCCTATGGACTCCACGATATCTTTGGCCAGGGAGAGTCCGAGTCCCATACCGGTCCGAGATGGCCACTCGCTGTAGAAGGGTTCGAAGATCTTTCCAATCTGTTCCTCGTGCATGCCTATGCCGAGATCGATAATGGAAAAAACGATAAAGCCCTGATCAGAGGAAACCCTCAAAGAAACCTCCTGTCCCGAGGAGGAGGCATTTATCGCGTTCATGAGACAGTTCATGATCACCTGTTCCATAGCCTGCGACTTTATGAGGGCACTCTCTATCGCGAGTTCTTTCCTAAGGACGACCCCTGATGAACGCGCCAGTGGGGTAACCAGGAGAAAGACCCCGTCGCTGAAGGCGGCGAGATCGGTAAGCACCGCTGATCCTTCCCACTTCTTCGTGAGGCTCAAGAGCTGATTGACAATCTTGAGGACGTTGTCCGTTGCAATGATCATGTTGTCCACCATGCCTTGAAAATCGAGGTCCTCCTCCACCCCCCGCAAGACCTTGATATTCCCTTTTACGAGATCCTCCTTCATGATGCTTGCAAAACCCTGGATCGCCCCCAGAGGACTCTTCATGTTATGGGCCATGGTTGCAGCAAGATTTCCTACAGCGCTCATTTTTGCATAGGCGGCCACCCGCTTCTGCTGATCAAGGTCACGGGTAATATCCCAGAAGAGGATGAGAGTCCAGCGGTTCACCTTGATAGGATGGGTGATGATCCGGAAGACGCGTTTCGATCCCTCAAGAATTCTATCATATTCCATGTGTGCGAGGATCGCTGCGGTAAGCCCCTCCATTTCTGGATCCTTCCGGAGTGCCTCTATGACATTAATACCCGTGATCCCGAGGGAAGACCGGATATCGCTTGACATCATGTTCTCGGTACAGAGATCCCCCTTCTCATTGACCAGGCAGAGCCCCATCGGAGACGCATCGATCAGCTCCATATTGAGATGGAACAACTCCTCGGCCTTCTGCTTTTCCAGGGAAGCGCTGGAAAGGGCCTGTCTCAAAGTCTCGGTCTCCTCATGACGCGTGGTCTCGGTATAAATGCGCTTCAAGCTCGATGCCACCGCCTCGACAATGGTGGAAATGAGGGCGTGGTCATCACCCAATTCTTCATCCAGGGGCTTCAGGTACACGAACGTCCCGGAAGCGAGGCTCATACCGACCGGATAATCGCTGGATACAATCATGCTTTTCAATTCTTCATCTCCGACCCGGATGAACCTCTGACTCTCACCCGTACGCATCTCAAAGACGAGATTCATGCCCTGGATCTTGAGCCCCCCCAAGAAAGCCCTGATGAGTCCTGCATTGCTGAGGAGGGTTGCCGTAGTCTCCAGGGCTTCAGAAATCTTAAGGGTTTTGTTGAGGTTGGCCATGAGACTGATGACGATATCAGAGCGCCGGCTCAGACGCTCCACTTTTATCGTTCGCTGCTGTAGTGCGATGGAGACGTCCGAGAGCCGCATGCTCGCCTTGTTCACCAACCTGAAAAGGCCCTCCCTCGGCTTACCGACCCCGAGCTCATTGCTGATTGCAGCTATCTCAGACGGCACCGTCAGCATGATGTCATCGAGCAGGTCGGAATTCAGCTGAAAGCGCTTCAAGAGCGGATTGGTAATCCGAGCAGGGAAGTAGTTGCCCGATACACCGCTGTAGGTCATGTGGGTGAGGATGTTCGCGATATGGATAACCCCTGAGATACGGTACTGGTCTTCGTCGATAACAAGCACCGGGGCATGATGGCACCAAACGCTCTCCACATAGATCCCAGGCAGCCCCCATTTCTCGAGCACGGACCTTCCAATATCCGCATGGGTAGTGCCGATGACCTCCCGCTCGATATCGATGAGCGACCGCAGGCCGTCCTTCGCTCGCTCCAGTACTCCCGCATAAAGCTGATGATCGCTCAGGTCGAGGATGAGCTTCCCGATGTCATGGAGGAGGCCGGCGGAAAATGCCTTGCCGGAAAGCCTTTCATCAAGCGTCTCCATTATAGCCCTGGCATAAATGGCGCAGGCGATCGTATGTCGCCAGAACTCCTTATAGTCGAGTCCGGAGCCCTTGACGGTGGGGAACATGTCCAGGACACAGAGGCCCAGTGCCATGGTCTTCACTGCTTCCAGTCCCATGGCCACCACGGCGTCCCGTACCGTATAGATGGTCCGTGATCGCCGGTAGTGGCTCGAATTGGCGAGCGAAAGAATACGCGCCGTCAATGCCTGATCTTTCTCGATGAGCCCGGACAGTTTCGCCACCGAGACATCGTCTTCGAGCGCCATTCGAAGCACATGATCGGCGAGCTCCGGCAGGACCGGGATTGCCTGTACGTTAAACGTATCGGCCTTCATAGTATGAGATGTATAATATCCATAAACGTTAGACAAGCATTTTCTATGCGCCCTCCGGCATAGAGACATCCTCGGGGCACCTGTTCGTCACCCGTATACGCAAACTTCAGCCTAAGCTGATTCTCCCGTTGGTAGCCGAGGAGTTCAGGGATATCCCGCGGGTTCACCCGCAGCGTGGAGACATCCCCCTCTGCCAAAAGTCTTTCGGCCATGAGCCTGAAGCCTAGCGCCCGCACGAGATAACCGAAGCAGTGATGGAGGGGCCCGGCCGTGACTTTCAAACCGGGGGATAGCGGGAGCCCAATCCGGATGATAGTGCACTCCACCGCCTGCAATACGGCATAGGCATAAAGCGCCCGGGCAACTGCTTCATCGAGGCTGAGCGGTGTATACGTCCCCTCACGGTACATCTCCTCCAACGCCGTGCCAGCAATCACCACCGTCGGGTAAACCCGTGCCGTATCCGGTACAAGCCTTTTGACTTCTTCCACCGTGGCCTTGAGGCTTTGCCTGTTCTCTCCGGGGAGCCCGGGCATAATCTGTATACCAAGTCGTAACCCGGAGCTCTTGACGAGACGGGAGGCCCTGCGCGTGTCGGCGCTGGAATGACCTCTGCCGCTCAGCGCAAGCACGTCATCATCCATGGACTGCGCCCCGAGCTCAAGTTCAACAAGGCCTGCTTCCTTGAGACGATTAAGCATGGCTGCATCAAGCAGGTCGGGCCGAGTCGAAGCCTTCAGCCCATGCACGATCCCTCTCTTTACCAGGTTCGCACCAACTGCAAGGTAGCGCTCGAGGAGCGCGGGATAGATCCCGGTAAAAGAGCCGCCATAGAAAGCGATGAGCCTGAGTCGCTTATGCGGTGCAGAACACTTTGCGAGGAAATCTTCGACAATCCCTTCCACCTCCTGCGGCTCGACTGGCTCGGAAAACTGGGCCTGGTCGCAGAAGATGCACCGGTGGGGGCAGCCCAGGTTGGAGACGAAGACGGGGATTACGATAGGGGATAGTTCAGCGATCGCAATGCCTCCCTGCAGGCATGTTGCGAGGCCTGCTTCTTGCTTCGTCCCGCCCCTCTACCCATGACCGAACCGTTTACCATCACCACCACGATAAAGGTCTTGTCATGCTCTGGTCCCGTTTCCTCTTCGACCT
>CAYGXB010000124.1:0-8720 GCA_964353605.1 uncultured Bacteriovoracaceae bacterium | reverse complement strand
TAATAGACAAGAACCTCTGTTGCGGTTGCGGCGCATGTGTCGGTGTCTGCCCAACCGGTGCGCTTGCGATCGACATTTTTGCGTCGCATGAGCCTGTCTGTAACGATTCCAAGTGCTCTGGTTGCGGCCTGTGCTACGATGTTTGCCCCGGGCGCGGATATCCGGTAGTCCAGTGGGCTAAGGAGCATTGCGATGATGAAACCCGCATGCATTCTGAGCGAGGACCGGTGCGGCGGTATCTGAAAGGCCACTCGACTGATCCGGATATTCGCCAGGCTTCCGCCTCGGGGGGAATCGCCACATCCCTGTTACTGCATTTGCTTGAGTCGAAACAGGTGGATGAGGTTGCCGTGATTGGGATGGAGAACGAACGGCCGGCAGCGCGATTGACAAGCGATCCCCGAGTCGTTCTAGATGCCATGATGAGCAAATATGGTCCTGTGCCGATGCTGGCGACCCTCATTCCGGAACTGCGCAAGCGGCCCCGCCGTATCGCCATGACGTTGACACCATGCCAGCTCGGGGGATGGACGCGCGCGACTGAGTGGATTCCCAAGTTGCGGGAAAGCACGGTTTTGACCCTCGGCCTTTTTTGTGGACAGATTCAAAGCTACGATGCCCTTGCCAGCATTGCCGCATCATTGGAAGTTCGATATCCGGGCGAGGTTAAATTTACCGCCTGGCGCCATGGCCCCTATCCTGGCAGCGCCCGTTTTGAACGTCCCGATGGCACGGCCATTGAAAAGCCGCTGTATCCGTGGTTGGACATTGCCGTGCCGCACTTTTCGCTGCATCGTTGTTTCCTCTGCCCTGACGGCGGCAACTGGCTGGCCGACATGGCACTGGGTGACATCCATCACGGAGGAACCGACGAGACGGTCATTGTCAGCCGCACCAAGCGCGGACAGGAAGCTCTCGAATCTGCGCAGAAGGCGGGTAAGATCTCATTAGAGAAACTGTCAGCGGAACAAGTAGCATCATGCGTCATTCATGGCATCACTCGCAGTAAATTGCTGCCTGCGATTGCCCGCAATGCTTGGTTCCGAAAGAACGGCCGCACCGCGCCGAAATTCGATTATGACGCAACCGAGCTGTTGCATGGGAACATCAAGCGATTGGTTCCCCTCTGGATCTGGAAATATCGCCTGACCTTTTGGGCAAGAACCGGCTGGCGGCGACGCTTTCTGCTAAAACACCCGGCATTGCTGGAGAAGATAGGGCATTTTCTCTACTATTTCCCCGCGACGATTCCCGGGTTTACGCTGGCAGTGAAAACCGGGAAATACTTGTCCGGGTTTTGAACAGAATGGTCGAGAAATAGGACGGGCCCTTTTCGATCGGTCCCTCAACCTCGTTTTCAGACGAAAAAACCAGCAAGAGTACTGTGATTCAGTGCATCTTGTCCCACGAAAGACACAGCGATGAAGCATAAAAAAAGCCTTGCGAGTGAGCGTACGATAGAGTTTGAACAGGCGCGTCAATTGCTATCCGGTTCGATTCGGGCCATACGGCGAGGTCGTGATACTGCGGGACTTGATAGGTCCGCGGCGAGCGCTGATTCGCTTGCGGCTGTCGGCTTGTCCGTTCTATTGATGTTGACCGGTAGTTGTATGCAAGGCTACGCCAATGGGACCATGGATGCACTTGCTGTGGGGTGGCTCCTGTTTCTTACCGGGGTTGCGGTCGTAAGCCTGGTTTTCCCAGGCAGAAAACCCGAGATGCGGGTCTTCCTTTTAACCTATAGCGTGTGCGTTTTCGTGGGGGGGCTGGCACAGTACCATTCGCTCGCCGTCTTTAACAATCCGCAAAGCACGGTTGACTCGTTCACCTTCTTTCGGGAGATTTCACCTCAACCGCCATTTACAACAATGGCGAATATGTCGGCCATCAATTCGCCTTTGGCGGTTTTGATCTGGCAGCAGGTCTACAAAATGGCCTGGTGGCTAGGGTTCGAGTTCGGGCCATACACCGGGGTGATGTTCAACGCGCTCGTCATGAGTCTGTCCGGAAGCCTCACGGTGCAGACCGCGCGCGAGCTGTTTGGGAACGATACCTGGCGACTGCGGCGTGTGGGAACGTTGTTCGCCTTCTGCGGGTTGTTTATCTTATTCGGGGCGGTTCTGATCCGCGACTGCTTCACGACGTTTTTCAATGTGCTGGTGCTTTGGGGAATCGTCCGCTGGCTGGTCCGGTCGACACCGCTGAGCTTACTCCTCGCCGTCGCGCTGACAGGTGTTTCAGTTTACGCCATGGTCTACCTCCGGCCTCAAGCCGTCGTGTTATTCGGGCTGTTCTGGTTTCTGGCGTTCCTGTTCTGGTTTTTTGCCAAGCGGTTGAATGCGGCGCGCCTGTTTGCCACCATTTTTGCCCTGTGCGTCTTGCAGATTGCGACACCATATCTCGTGGGTTTGGTACAGATGTCCCAGGAGATCCAGACCAGAGGGATGAAAAGCTATGCCGAAGATGCGGCGGATTCCCATTCGGAAGATTCACTCGGGATGCGTTTTGTCGTCAACCAGCCTCTGCCGATCCGATTGGTTCTGGGCAGCATCGCGCTCATGGTCAATCCGATCCCTTTGTGGAACAATTTCAATGACAACTCACTTGATTATCATTGGATCAAGGGATACCACGGTATCTATCAGGTGATCGTTTTGCCGCTGTTTTTTGCCGGTTGTCTCTCGATTATACGTATGTTCCGGAGATACCGGAACCTATCAGTTACACTGCTGTTTCTGGTGGGATACCTGCTTATTAATCTGGCGGCGGTCGTAGCGACCTCGCTGGAACAGCGGCATATAGCCCAGTTCATGCCCGCCTTCATGATCTTGGCGGCATTGCCCGACACAAGGGAGAAGAAGGCGCGAGAAGAGTTGCGCATAATTACGATGTGGTGGTTGGCGGCGGTGATCCTTGTGCATCTGGCATGGGCAATAATGAAGGGGATAGTATGAAGGTTCTGATTTTTTTAACGCAGTTCTACCAGTTGGGCGGTGCGGAGCGACTGGCTGTGGAACTGGCGGAGGAGCTCAATAAGCGCGGGATTCATGCGGATATCTTGAGCATGTACACCGAAGCCCTACCCGGGGTGACCCAAGCAAAGGCAGCCTTGCTGCAAAAAGGTATCCCCACAGTGCATTTCCTTGGTATGCGCATCCACCCGTCTATTGCCAGCATGGTTAAGGCGATCATGAAATTACGACGTTTGATTCGGGAAAACGAATATGACATCGTCGAGACTTCGATGGTGTTGCCGACGGTCTTAGCGACGTGGGCCATACTGGGCACGCGCGTAAGGCATGTCGCGGGGTTGCATGATGTTTTCATTAGGGAGCGCCATAGCGGCAGAAAGTATCTGTTCTGGCGTTGTTCTATGAGGATGAATCGTTGCACCCACTTCTATGCGATTTCGGATTATGCCAAGAGACATTGGATCGAATTCTCGAACACACTACCCGAACATACGCGCACGATCTACAATGGGATTCCGCATGATTGTTTTGATGCCATTCCAGTGAGAGCGCGCTTGCATGAGGAGCTAAGTATTCCGCCTGAGTCAAACGTCGCCCTTTTTGTGGGACGCATGCTGAAGCGCAAGGGGATTGATACGATATTGGACGCTCTCGGTCCGATTTTTCATGCTGAGAACCTGTATCTTCTGTATGTGGGCGATTGGGATCAATCGCCGGAGGGATTCTTCCCCGAAGAAGTAGGTCTCCTGGAGAGGATGAAGGAACAAATTATCCGCGAGGGGTGGCCTGATAGGGTGCAATTGCTTGGCCGTCGCAACGATGTCCCGAGCTTGATGGCCTCCAGTGATTTGCTGGTCCATCCGGCCCGAATCGAGGGGTTCGGGTTGGTGCTTGCGGAAGCGATGGCTGCTGGGCTTCCCGTGGTGGCCAGTAATGTACAGGGCATCCCAGAAGTGCTTGCGGGGACCGATTCCCTGATGGTGCCACCGGATGATCCGAATGCCCTGCGGGAGGCAGTCTTGAAAACGCTGAATCGCACGCCTGAAGAAGCGGCTCGGGCCGTCGCAAAAGGAAGAAAACGTGCCGAAGCTTTTCGTATAGACAAACGAACCGATGCCATGATCAGATTGTTCGAAGACGTGCTTGCGGGACGGTTTTAGATTAAACGGTCTGATCCATGATTTTTGAATGAAAAATGACCTTGAAAAATCTAACCCGACCCCAAACCGTGAATGTGCAAAGGTCAAAATTAAAGATTCTTGCAATTGGACCATTGCCTCCTCCAATAGGGGGAATATCGATTTCGTTTAAAATTCTCGTGGATTTGCTGCAGCGCCGCAATGACGTAGTGGTTGAGGTTGTGGACTTCAATGCAATTCGCAGCCGTAAGGGCAACTCGTTACGTGGCCTACTGAACTTATGCAGTGCAGTTATCTTGGAGGCAAGGCACATGGATGTAATAACCGTTTATTCTGCTTCAACGGCACTGCCTTCACTGGGCCTCTTGTTGCTTGTGATATCCCGTGTCCTGGGCAAACCTTTCGTTGTGCGTAAGTCTGCGGGTTTCGATTATCTGGACTTAGGCCCCTTCAAGGGACGTGTTGCCCATTTTGTCATCAAACATGCCGATCTGTATCTGGCGCAGACACAGAATCTGGTGCGTTTGGCTTGCGAGAGGGGCATTTCTCATGTTAAGTGGTATCCTACAAGCCGTCCCATGAGTGACAAAGGATATACTCCATCGATGGAAAACAAATCTTGTCGGCGCTTTGTGTATGTCGGTCAGGTGCGTGCGTACAAGGGGATCCGCGAGATCATAGAAGCCGCGGAGCGGTTTGAACAGGGAATCAGGGTAGATATTTATGGACCTTTGTTTAATGATCTGGAACAGCATATCTTTGAAGCATGCAAGCGAGTCAATTACTGTGGTGTTCTGTCTCCTGAAGATGTGATACCAACGCTCAAGCACTATGATATGCTTCTCTTACCAACAAAGGCTGCCACTGAGGGTTATCCCGGCGCAGTGTTCGAAGGGTATTCAGCAGGACTTCCCATTATCACAACACGGTGTGGGGGCATTCCGGAAATAGTTGACGACCAAAGCGGCTTATTTGTTGAGCCGGATAATTCGGACGCTCTCTTCGAGGCGATGAAAGTCGTTGTTGAGAACGACGAGGTATACCAGAAGCTTAGACAAGGTGTTTATGAGAAGCGCAAGCAATTCGACTCTGCCATATGGGCGGATCGCTTCGTGGAGTATTGTGGAGAGGTTTTTTCAGTACATGGCCGGGGGGGGGATTGGTTGGGAAAGGACACCTCAGGCAGGTCTTTATGACATCAAGTGACAGGCGCTTCAATGCTCTCTGTAGACACAGAGGGAGGTCGACATATGGGACATAGTCAATGGTTTGATCTCTATAGTAAAATGCCCGTATGCATGCAGAATGCCGCCTGCTCTCTTGCCGGCGTCAATATGCGACGTGACAGGTACAATAATACATTTCATAACGCGCTAGAGTTTCTCCGGCAATCTCAATGGTGGTCTCTAGCAGGACAGCAGGCATATCAGAATGAGCAACTAAGGTTAGTGATTGAACATGCTTACCAGACAGTTCCTTATTACCGGGAAATATTCGATGCAAGAAAGCTATCGCCCAGGGATATCAGAACCACCGAAGACTTACATAAGCTGCCTGTCCTCGAAAAATCAACGATTCGAAAACGATTTCGAGATCTCCATTCCAAAGGCTGGCCTCAAAAGAGGATCAGGCATGGCCATACGGGAGGAACGACCGGGACATCATTACAATTGATTTCTGATATGGATACACAGCCTTGGCAGTGGGCGGTCTGGTGGCGTCATCGAGAGCGCTTCGGACTGAAACTACACGATCCATTTATTGTATTTGCCGGTCGCGATGTCGTTCCTCTGACGTCAATGGATCCGCCGGTTTGGCGTCGAAATCTGCCGATGCGCCAGACATATATGTCAGTACATCATTTGACAGAGAAAAACATGCCCCCGGTCGCCAATTACCTCTGTAGTCGCAAGGTTAATTATTACTCCGGATATCCCTCAGCAATCTATTTGCTTGCACGCTACTTTTTGGACTGGCGTATTCGCCTACCACATCCCCCTCATGTGGTAGTGACCGGCGCAGAAACCCTTTTGCCCCACCAGCAAGCAGTGATCAGCAGAGCCTTCGAAACGGACGTGGCTGATCAATATGGCGCATCTGAACAATGCGGCAATATCAGTGAGTGTGAGAGACACATTTATCATGTTGATATGGAGTTTGGGGTGGTGGAGTTTCTTCCCTTGGCAGGTATGCCTGACAATATGCGCCGCATTGTTTGCACGGGATTTCATAATTTTGCCATGCCTTTGATTCGTTATGATATCGGCGACATAGCCACTTTGTCTGGGAAACCTTGTTCATGTGGCCGACAGTCACCTGCGGTCGAAAAAATCGATGGTCGGATAGAGTCATATATCATAACCCCGGATGGTCGCCAATTAGGACGATTGGATTTTCTGTTCAAGGATTCAGCCAAAATTGAGGAAGCTCAATTGGTTCAGGACAATATCAATAGTGTAACGGTGAAGATTGTTCGTTCGCCTGGCTATGACTCAACGGATGAACGCTCTTTAGATAATGAAATGCATCGCTATTTAGGTGATAAGATCAATATAAAATTTGAATATCTAAGCGCTATTCCACGTGAAACCAATGGCAAGTTCCGGCAGATTGTTTCTCATATTCTTCCGCACGGGGATGAAAATAGAAGGAACACGTTATGATGGTCCGACTTATCTTTTTCCTCTTTGGAGGGGGCGAAGCCGGTTTTTGGGTGTTTAGACAGAAGGCGCGTCACAGCGTCTTTACCCCTTGGAGACTGTTCTGCAAGCAGCTTTATTACTACTGTAGCTGGTGTATGGGCAGCAGTATCGCGCTGGGAGCTGAGATTGAGGAATGCCCGCACTTTCTTAAAGGGATATTCATCTCTAACGGTGCGGTCTTGGGGAAAAATTGTCCCATCTACCAACAGATAACCATTGGATCGAACCCCCTCAAAACGTCTCTACACTATGGCGCCCCAACGATCGGAGACAATTATAATATGGGCGCCGGCGCAAAGGTTATCGGGAATTTGCGAGTCGGAAATAATGTGCGCATAGGGGCAAATGCGGTTGTTTTCAAAGATGCACCTGATGAAGTTACGGTGGTTCTCCCACCGATGATAATTCATCAACATGGGTGATAAAGAGGCGCCACTTCAATGAAACAAATAATTCAAAACCTTAACACTGGTGAAACATATCTCGAAGACGTGCCCGTACCAAAGGTTGGCTGCGGGCAGGTACTGATTAGAACGACGCACAGCCTCGTTTCTTTGGGAACGGAGCGCATGTTGGTGGAGTTTGGCAAAGCCAATCTGCTACAGAAGGCCCGCCAACAGCCGGACAAGGTCAAACTGGTGCTGGATAAGATCAGGGCGGATGGTTTATTGCCGACATTGGAAGCTGTCTTCAAGAGATTAGATGAACCCCTTCCCTTGGGTTATTGCAACGTCGGCGTGGTAGTGGAAACCGGCGCGGGCGTGTCTGAGTTTCGAGTCGGCGACAGGGTGGCGTCCAATGGGAAGCATGCAGAATATGTATGTGTACCGCAGAATCTTTGTGCGAAGATTCCGGATAATATCAGCGACGAAGAGGCGGCATTTACCGTGGTCGGCGCCATTGGTTTGCAGGGAATGCGGCTTTGCCAGCCCACCCTGGGAGAAACTATCGTGGTGATTGGCCTGGGTCTGATCGGGCTGATCACCGCACAGTTGCTTAAAATGAATGGCTGTCGGGTGGTGGGGATCGATCTGGAACCGAAAAAACTGGAGATGGCCCGGAAGTGGGGCATCACCCCCATCAACCCCAAAGAATCTGATGTGGTGGCCGCAGTGTTGCAGCAGACCAGTGATTTGGGGGCGGACGGGATAATCATTACGGCCTCGGCAAAAACGGATGACGTCGTCTCCCAATCGGCCCGTATGTGCCGCAAACGGGGGCGTATCATTTTAGTCGGTGTGGTGGGGCTGAATCTGAACCGTGCAGAGTTTTATGAAAAAGAACTGACCTTTCAGGTGAGCTGCTCCTACGGCCCCGGTCGGTACGATGAAAATTACGAAGAAAAGGGGCAGGATTATCCTATAGGGTTTGTCCGCTGGACGGAGAAACGCAATTTTGAAGCCGTATTACAGGCCATTGCTTCTGGACAATTAGATGTGAAATCACTGATCACCGAAAGGGTGAACTTGGATGATTATCACTATATATACGACAACATGGGACAATCACCATCCATTGCGTCTATTCTGGTGTATCCTGGCGCGGAGACGATAGAACGTACCATCCTGGTCGTTTCTAAAGATTTCTCCCCTGGAAAAAGTATAGGCATCATCGGGGCCGGTAACTACACCGCAATGACCGTATTGCCTGCCCTAAAAAAATGCCATATGCCCATCAGCTATATTGTATCCGCCAACGGTCTGTCTGGTACACATTTAGCGAAAAAATATGGCATTGCCACCAGCACCACGGATTACAAGGAAGTGCTTGCCGATCCCTATGTGGGGATAGTGATGATCACCACCCGGCATAACCTGCACGCCGGGCTGGTCGTGGAATGTCTGCAGGCTGGAAAAGATGTGTTCGTGGAAAAACCGCTTGCATTAACAATAAAAGAAGGAGAAGAA
>CAYGXB010000123.1:0-8774 GCA_964353605.1 uncultured Bacteriovoracaceae bacterium | reverse complement strand
CGCTCTGCATGATTGCTTTTAGATTCCCTCAAGTTAGTCCCTTATTTCCCATGATTGGTTGACCTTTCCGTTGCCCCGTTACCGTATTTGTTTATATTCCTGCCACATATGCCCTTATTCTGGATGTGAATCCGATATAGTTGAAAAAAAGCGGCAACTCATCAACCTGTTCCTGATCACCATCGCGCGATCTACTACGCCACCCATGTCTTGGTATTCGAGGAGTATCGCTCTTTGCGCAGCAAGTGGATCGCGATCTGGGATGCTACCCGATAGAGCATCTGGGCCAACCGTTTCAAGTGAAGTGCGAGAAGTGGTGGCCGGGATCGAGGGGGTGCAAATCGTATCACCCAGGAATGGGCCTTGCCACGGCCTACCCATCGTGTAGACATTTCACCTTCCTTGGGGGGGATGTGAAGGGTCAGGCTAGAAAAACAAGGGCGGCCTGAAGGCCGCCCCTTTTATAGAGAGCGGGCTAATATTCTTTGGTGAGTTTGTCCAACTCGGCCAGGGAGAAAACCGGTCCGTCCTTGCAGACGTACTTGCTCCCGACGTTGCAGCGCCCGCACTTGCCTATGCCGCACTTCATGCGCATCTCGAGCGAGGTGATGATGTTGTCCTTGGAGAAGCCAAGGTCGAAGAATACCGGCAGGGTGAATCTGATCATGATCGGAGGTCCGCAGATGACCGTCACGGTGTTCTCGGAGCACGGCGCAACCTCCTTGCAGATGGTCGGGACGAAGCCTTCCTTGCCTTTCCAGGTTGTGTCGCCATTGTCGACGGTCACAGTGAGATCGATGTCGTCCCGTTTGCCCCAGGCCTCGAGCTCGTCCTTGTAGATGAGCAGCCCCGGCGTGCGCGCCCCGTAGATGCACGTGATGGTGCCGAAGCGTGCGCGGTTGTCCGCGTGGAGCAGGTAATTGATGAGGGAGCGGAGCGTCGTGAAGGCGAAGCCGCCGCCTACGACCACAATATTCTTGCCTTCCAGGGACTCGATGGGCCAGGAGTTGCCCAGCGGGCCGCGCACGCCCATACGTGTACCTTCTTCCATCTCGTGCAGGGCCGTAGTGACGACGCCTGCTCTCTGTACAGTGAACTCGAGGTAGCCCTTCTGGGTCGGGGAAGATGCGATGCCGATAGGGGACTCGCCCTTGCCGAAGACAGAGAGCTCGGCAAACTGGCCGGGCATATACGTGAAGTTCTCCTCGTCCTTCTTGTTGACGAAGGCGAGTCGAAAGGTCTTGATGTCCTTCGTGTCCACTTCCGTGATGATCTTGGCCACCTCCACAGGGATAGGTACATATGGGTTCTGCATGCGAAGTCTCCCTTATTGTTTCGATATGTCTTTCACGATCTTCCTGATGTCGATGTTCACAGGGCAGTACAAAACGCACCGGCCGCAGCCGACGCAGGAGATGGCCCCGAAGTTGTCGACGTAGTAACGGAACTTGTGCATGAGCCGCTGGCGCCAGCGCTCCTTCTGGGAAGATCGCGGGTTGTGGCCGGAGGTCTCCTTGGTGAACAGCCAGTACATGCAGGAATCCCAGTTGCGGATGCGCTTGCCGTCCGCTCCCTTGACCTCGTCCGTGATGTCGAAGCAGTGGCAGGTGGGGCAGAGGTAGGTGCAGGTCCCGCAGGCCAGGCATTTCTGGTGGATCGTGTTCCAGAAGGGGTGTTCGAAATTCGCATCCAGCCAGGGCTTGATCTCCTTGGCCGGGATCTGCGACTTGATCGCGGATGCGGCCTGGGCGGCGATGGTTTCCTTCTGCTTCGCGTCGGCCTCGTCGGCCTTGGTGTCGCCGAAGTACGTGAGGAGGTTTCGGCCCTTGTCGGTGAGGAACTCGGCCAGGTAGGTATCGCCGAGATCGGTGAGGAGCACATCGACGGCCTCGGTGGAAAAGGGGCTGCCCCCTACGGAGGTGCAGAAGCAGGCAGCGTAGGGTGGGTGCACGCACGCGAGGGCGATGATGGTGGTCAGCTGCCGCCTGGCGATATAGTAGGGATCCTTGTACTGCTCCTGATCGAAGAGCATGTCGAGGAGGGCAAAGCTGCGGGCGTCGCAGGGCCTGACCCCAAACAGCACTGCTTCGTGCGCTGCTTTTCCCACCCCGGCGAATTCCATCCCCTTCTCGGTCCGCGTGTACTGCATCAGGGTCTCCGAGCGGGGAAAGAAGAGGTTCTTGGGGGCGTTCTTCGTGTTGCCGAAGGCGGTGAGGATCTTGTCACCCTTGTGCACGACCTCGAAGAGGACGTTGTCCTCGTCCTTCACCGGTGCGTACACCAGTTTATCGGAAGCGATCTTTGCACCTATCCCGGCCAGTTCGTTTTTCTTTATTATCCTTTTTTCCATAGCCTTCTCTCAATTTTCTGCACGTTACAGGAGCCCCAGTTCTTTGAGCAGGGGCGCGCCGTCGATCTTATGAAGCTTGAGCCAGGTGCCCGGCCCTTTGAGCCCCAACGCCACTGCCAGCAGTTCCGTGAAGTAGAATACCGGGAGCTTGAGGCTTTGGCTGGCGCGCATGTCGAGGTTGGCCATGCAGACCGGGCAGGCCACGGCAATGCAGTTGGCGCCCGCCTCGCGCGCCATGATCATGAGCTTGTCCACCATGTTCACCACGATATCCGTGCGGCTGATGGTGAGGCTCCCGCCGCAGCAGTCCGTTTTGTATGACCAGGGCTTCACGTCGGCGCCGAGGGCCCCCAGGATCTTGTCGAGCAGGACCGGGTTTTCGTAGTCGTCGAACGCGCACACCTCGGGCGGCCTGAGGAGCAGGCAGCCGTAGTAGGAGACCGGTTGCAAACCAGAAAGAGGTTGTTTCACCTTGGCCTGCAGGGCATCCAGCCCGATCTCGCTCGCGATGATGTCGATCGGATTCCTGACCGCGACCGTGCCCTGGTAGCGATCGCCGACGATCCGTTCCACCTCGCTCTTGAGCGCCTGATCTTCCTTGAGGTGGTGCTGGGCGGTCTTGAAGCGGTTGAAGCAGGCGGCGCAGGGCACCATGACGTCGAGCGCGTCTTTTTCGGCGATCATGAGGTCCCGTGCCGGCAGGGCCACCGAGAGCTTGAAGTTGGTGCTGTGGGCCGAGGTGGCGCCGCAGCAGGACCAGTCGGAAAGCTCCTTGAGCTCGATGCCGAGTGCGGCGCTGACCGCCCGCATCGACTGGTCATATTCCTTTGCCGTGCCATGGAGCGAACATCCGGGGTAGTATGAGACCTTCACCACGCGCCTCCTTCACTTCGTTTCCCTGAATATCCTTCTCACCGCGGATATATCCTTGGGCCGCGGGGAGATGAGGTGGAGCTTGCCCTTCAGGAACATGCCGATGCCCATGGCCATATCCGAGAAGAGATCGCCGGATCTGACTTTGTACTCGACCATCATCATGGGCTCATTGATCCTGCCGTTGAACCAGATGTTGTCCAGGAAGGACTTGTGAAACTTCAGGATATTCTTTTCCTTGGCCGCGACGCCTTCCTCAATGGCCATCTGCCTTAAGCAGTCCATCATACGGGCGATGTCGACCTCGTTCGGGCATCGCGTGATGCAGGTCTCGCAGGAGGCGCACAGCCAGATCGTGGAGCTGCCGAGCACCTGATCCTTTAAACCCATCTGGATCATCTTGATCATCTTGTTCGGGTTATACTCCATGACCGAGGCGAGCGGACACCCTGCCGTGCACTTCCGGCAGTGATAGCACCTCTGGATGGGAACCCCATTTATCCTGTCGTTCACTGCATGTAAAAAGCTCTGCATGGCTACTCCCTATCCCTCTTACGGATGGTATATAAAATCTTCCTTGTCATGCTCCCGATACGTGCTGAGCGGCGGCACGTCTTCCAGGGAGGTTCCGGCCCGGTGCTCGAAGAGCTCGAAGGCGTCCTTGTCGAGCTTTTTCAGGAAGGTGCGCAGATCGACGCCCATGGGGCAGACGGCGATGCAGCTCCCGCAGTCGACGCAGCGGCCGACCATGTGGAAGATGCGCAGCATCTGGAAGAGCTGGGTATCGCTTTTGTCGTCCGTGATGCCGACGAACTGCGGCTGGGTCTGTTCGACGAAGCAGATCTTGCAGTAGCAGGACGGGCAGGCTTGACGGCAGGCATAGCAGCGGATGCACTTGTCCATCTCCTTGACGAAATAGGCCCAGCGGTCCTCGGTGGAGAGCTTCTCATGGGAGACGATCTTCTCGTACTCCTTGTCGGCCTCCATGGCAGGGGCGGTCTCACCGGTCATGAGGTCCGCGATCACAGGGTTGTTGAAGCGGCAGGTGATGCAATTGTCGGCAAGGACATCTTTAAGTGTGGTCTTCTTTTCGCCGGAAGGGGTCGTGACCGTGACCTGGCCGCTGGAAACCGCTCCGTCGAGGATATCTTCGTCGTTCAGCAGGGCGGAGATTTTCTTCTTATCGATATACCCGGTGCAGGGCATGCCGATGATGACGATATCGTCTTTGGTGTACTGCTTCTCCTGGAGGTGGATGACGATCGAACGGGTTGTGCAGCCCCTGGCAACGATGCCGACGACCTTGCGCTTGCGATCCTCGGGTCTCTTCACCTTCTTCTGCGCTTCCAGGTGAGCCGAGATGATGTCGTGCGCGAATTTCGCGAGGTTCTGGACGCAGTTCTCATCCCAGACCAGCTTATCTGCGTCTTCCGGATTCGTAATGAAGCAGGGGGTGGATGTCAGCGGCAGGGTACCCTTTTCATACCCGATGATCACATCGACCTTCTTGTCCGCCAACAGCTTCTTGGCCTCTTCCCTCATTTTCTTCTCAATGTTTTTCACCGCTCATCCTCGTCTTTACAGCGTTTTAACCAGTTTGGTCGCCGGGCCGAGCGCCTTTACCTTGGCCGTGACGCCTTTGATGACCCGGGCAAAGCGGTCGCCCTCGGAGGCCGAGCACCAGGTGAACATGGTTCGGTCATCCTCCAGTCCGATGTAGGAGAGGAAGCGCTTGAGCATGGCAAACTTCCTCCGGGCATGGTAGTTCCCGGTCAGGTAGTGACACTCGCCGGGATGGCACCCGGAGACCAGAACGCCGTCCGTACCATCCTGGAGGGCCTTCATGATGTAGAAGGGGTTAATGCGCCCGGTGCAGGGCACCCGCACGATCCGCACATTAGGCGGATACTGGATCCTGCTGATCCCTGCCAGGTCGGCCCCGGCATAGGTGCACCAGTTGCACACGATTGCCACGATCTTTGGTTCCCAGCCTTCACTTGCCTTCGCTTCAGCCATATGATCTCCGTTTTAAAGTATGTTCAATCTCTCTCCAGGAGGGCGATCACAAGGTTCACCCCTGCGTTTTTAATAGAGAGCCGCTATCTGCGAGAGCACCTCTTCATTCGTGAAGCCGTTCAAGTCGACGGCGTTCATGCGGCAGGAGGCCGTGCAAATGCCGCAGCCCTTGCAGAGCACCACGTTCATCACCGCGCAGCCTTCATTCGCATCCACCGCGATGGCGCCGAACGGACAGTTGGCCTCGCACAGGCCGCAGGCGGCACAGCGCTGCTTGTTCACGTAAGCGGTTTTACCCTCGGCCTGGATGAGGTCCTTGGTCAGGATGGTGGATGCCCGCGATACCGCTGCATTCGCCTGGACGATGGCATCCTCGGAGAGCTTGGGCGCATGGGCCATACCGCACATGAATACACCGTCGGTAGCGAAATCCACCGGCCGCAGCTTGACGTGCGCCTCGAGGAAGAAGCCGTCCTGGTTGGTCGGGACCTTGAGCATCTTGCCGATCTCCTCATTGGCCGGATTCGGGACTGTACCGACGCTCAAGGCCAGAAGATCGCCGGCCAGGGTGACAGAGTCGTTCAGGATCGGATCGAAGACCCGAATGGCGAGCTTGTCACCATCAACGCTGACCTCGGGCTTACGGTCCTCGTCGTAGCGGATGAATTTGACGTTCAATTCCCTGGCCTTCTTGTAGAAGTCCTCCTTGAGACCGAAGGTACGGATGTCGCGGTAAATGATGGTCACATCCTTGCCTGGGTCCGCCTCTTTGAGCTTGAGGACGTTCTTCATGGCCTCGCTGCAGCAATAGCGGCTGCAATATGGTCGCTCCTTGGTCCGGGAGCCGACGCACTGGATCATCACCACGCTTTGCGCATGCTTGAATTTGTCATCCTCCTTGGCGATGAGCTCTTCGAGTTCGCGCTGGGTGATGACCTTGTCGGACTGCTTGTGGAGGTATTCATCCGTTTCGAACTCATAGGCGCCGGTAGCCACGATGACCACGCCGTGCTCGAACTTCGTCTCGCCGTCCTGGGTCGCGAGCGTGGTCTTGTAGTTGCCGATGAAACCTTCGATCATCCTGATCGCGGCGCTGGTATAGACATGGATGCGCTCGCTCTTGGCTACCTTTTTGAGGAGCGCTGCGAGATGTGCACGTGTATCGAGCCCTTCCAAGGTATAGAAGAGTTTCGCGTAGTTGCCGCCCAAGTGCGGTTCCTTTTCGACGATGTGGGACTCGAAACCCTGGTCGGCGAGCGAGAGTGCGGCTGTGATGCCTGCCAGGCCGCCGCCGATGATGAGGGCGGCATGATTGACGCTCAATTGCCCGGGCTTCAATGGCTTGAGATATTCAGCCTTGGCTACCGACATGCGCACGAGGTCCTTGGCCTTCTCGGTTGCGGCCTCGGGCTCGTGCATATGCACCCAGGAGTCCTGGTCGCGGATATTGGCCATCTCGAAGAGGTAGCGATTGAGGCCGGCCTTCTCGCAGTTCTCCTGGAAGAGGCCCTCGTGGGTCCGTGGCGAACAGGAGGCCACGACCACACGGGTGAGGTTCTGATCTTTGATCACCTCACCCATCTTGACTGCGGTATCCTGGGAGCAGGTGAAGAGGTTATCGGTGGCATATACGACGTTCGGGAGTGTCTTGGCGTATTCCACTACGGCCGGGACATCCACGACGCCGCCAATATTGATGCCGCAGTGGCAGACGAAGACCCCGGTTCTCGGACCGATGCCCTTGATGTCCTTTTCTATCGGCAGCTCGACCTCGGTCACCATGGTGCCTCTCCGGTCAGCCAGCAGGCCGGAAGCGCAGGCTGCGGCACTGCTCGCCTCCATGACCGTCTCCGGGATGTCCTTCGGACCGCCGAAGGCGCCGCAAACGAACACCCCCTCGCGCGTGGTCTGCACCGGGTTCTCGATCTGGGTCTTGCAGAAGCCGTGCTCCTCGAGCTCGATACCCAGGGCCTTGGCGAGCTTGTTAGCCTCCTTGGGTGGCGTCAAGCCCACCGAGAGGACCACCATGTCGAACTCCTCTTCGACGAGCGAGCCGTCTTCGCGTACGTATTTCAGTACGAGGTTTTTCGATCGCTGCAGTTCCTTGATGGTGGAGGGCATGGAACGGATATATCGTATCCCGTACTCCTCCTTGGCACGGTTTACAAACCGATCGAAGTCCTTCCCGTGCGCCCTGATATCCATGAAGAAGATGGTCGGCTCAAGCCCCTTGGCGTGCTCCTTGCCGATGATGGCCTCTTTCGTGGCGTACATGCAGCACACGGATGAGCACCAGGAGTTGTCGCAGGACGTGTCCCGTGAGCCGACGCACTGGATGAAAGCGATCTGCTTAGGTTCCTTGCCGTCCGACAGCCGCTGCACATGCCCGAAGTACGGGCCGGAGGCGGAGAGGATGCGCTCGAACTGAATGCTGGTGAGGACGTTGGCATATACGCCGAAGCCGTATTCGCCTCTGATGGCTGCATCGAACGTCTCGAAGCCGGCGGCCGCAATTACGGCACCGACCTCGATGGTCTCTTCGGCATATATGTCGTCGTGGACAATGGCCTTGGCGATACAGGCCTCAACGCACTGATAACACTCGGAGCAGATGCCGCAGGAGAGGCAGCGTTTGGCCTCGGCAATGGCCGCCTCCTCGCTCATGCCGGTGATGACCTCGTTGAAGTGGGCGGCCCTGGCCTTAGGATCGAGCATGGGCATCCTTACCCGCGGAGACTTCTTGATCGTACTCGTATCGCCCGGATCGGCCAGATCCTTTTCCCAATTTCGCTCTCTGCCGGCCTTGACATCTTCGCCCCTGAGGAAGCGGTCGATAGAGATGGCAGCCTCTTTCCCGGCGTTGACGGCCTTGACCACCGTGGCCGGGCCGGTGACGATGTCTCCACCGGCAAAGATGCCGGGCACGTTCGTAGCGAAGGTCACCGGGTCGACGTCGATGTTGTTCCACTTGTTGATGGCCACACCGCTCGACTTGGTGATGAAGGCGAGGTCGGCCGACTGGCCGATGGCCGGCACGACCGCATCCACTTCGATGGTGAACTCCGAACCTTTGACGGGCACCGGCCGGCGGCGGCCGCTGGCATCGGGCTCGCCCAATTCCATGCGGATGCATTCGATGGCCTTCACCTTGCCGTTCTCGCCAAGGACACGGACAGGGGCGACCAGATAATGTATTTTGATCCCCTCTTCGATGGCCTCTTCGATCTCCTCCGGGGAGGCAGGCATCTCGGCCCGGGATCGGCGGTAGAGGATGAACACGTCCTTAGATCCGGTCCTGATCGCGGTCCGCACAGCGTCCATGGCCACGTTGCCGCCGCCGATGACGGCCACGCGGTCGCCGAGAAAGACCTTTTCACCGAGATTGACGCGCTTGAGGTAGTCGATGCCGTGCACCACGCCTTGGAGGTCCTCGCCGGGAATGTCAAGCTTGCTGCTCACGTGCGTGCCGCAGCCGATAAAAACGGCGTCGTATTCCTTTTTGAGGTCGTCGAAAGCAACCTCTTTTCCGATTTTC
>CAYGXB010000122.1:7328-8868 GCA_964353605.1 uncultured Bacteriovoracaceae bacterium | reverse complement strand
CCTCTTCCACACCGGGAAATTTTGCCAGGAGCGTTATTTCTTCATTGATAAGGATGGATGGTATCTTGTCGCCAGGAAAGATCTGGATCTGAACGCGGCAGCCCCGTTTGCTGATGTCCACGATGGCCCCCTGCTTCTCTTCTTTCTTGATGACGACCTTGGCAGGGATGAGACAGTCGATCCGCTTGTGATCCCTCAAGTCGCGGTGTTGGATGATCTTGGGATATTCAAGGAACAGGAGGCGGAAAGGGGAGGCGATGCTGTCGATGATCTTGGTCTGGAAAGCATACACCGTGCCCTGGAACATATACTTTACGATACACTGATTACCCTGGTAAAGCTTGTGCTTAATGGTCGGATACGGCCTGGGCGTCTTGATGATGATATAGGCATCCGGTTCCATTCCAACCATGAAACTTTCCAGGGGTATGGAGACCCCTTCGATCTCAAGGTGCAGTTTTGTTCCTACATCGAGTGAGACCCGCTTCCCGGAATTGAAGAGATTATTGGCATCTTTCTCCATACCCCGTTATGACGGCAAAAAAATATATTTTCTTTAACGCTTTAAAAACCACTTTCTAGGACGGGCCCTATGGCCGGATGCAGAACCCAACAATACAACCGCTCAGACAAAGACAAACAGGAACGAGCAAGATTCTACATGAATGCCCTCTAGCAGAGGTGCAGATAGTTAAAAGAAAGAACGCGTGGCCCTCATGTCCAGCCCACACCGGAAATCATTGGATATGGTTCGTATCCGGACAAATCTCCCACATATAGATGTGAAAAATCGTTCCAAAGGGAGAGAAACCCTTTTCCCATGCGCCGAGCTTTTACCTTATGAAACATGCCCCTTCGCCATGAATGAGAGGATATATCAACTACTTAGAATCAGCACGTCAAGGGTATATAAATTGCAAGTCACTTTAGAATATGTAAACATATGTCATAACCAATGACAAGGAGGTGGGGATATGAAAAGCAATATGAGGCTTTTTCTCGTTTCCCTGGGGTTCTTCATCCTCATGTTCTCAGGGTGTCTGTCGAACAGCAGCGATGACAATACATCCTCGGGCAATGCTTCGCAAGTGGACTCGGATCAGTCTAAATCCGGGGACGAAACAGGCACGGGCACCAACGATGATGATTACGCGTATGATCCCGGATGGTACAAAGGCGATCTCCACGCCCACTCGCTCTACAGCGACGGCGATACCCCTGTCCCGGACGTGATCGCCATCGCCGAGAACAAGGGGTTCGACTTCTTCGCCCTGACAGATCATAGAACGAACGACCAGTGGGGTGATGCGGGATATCATTCCAACAAGGTAACCCTCCTCTATGGTGTGGAGTGGACGACATCGACTGGCCATGCCAATATCTGGTCGAACAAACCGTTCAACTGGGATGCCATCGCCCCGACCATGGAAAACGGCGGTGACGCAAAGATGGCTATAGAAATCACGCACAGTCTGGCGAATTCCGACCAGGAGATGCTCTTCTCCATCAATCATCCACGGGCGGACTTCTGCTGCCCCTG
>CAYGXB010000122.1:0-7318 GCA_964353605.1 uncultured Bacteriovoracaceae bacterium | reverse complement strand
CTGGCGGCCATCTCCCCTCTTCTTGTCCTTTCCATTCGTTCGAGGACAGCAGAGAGGCGGATTGCATGGAGGTCTGGAACGCCCGGTATCTCATTCCCAACCTCAATTTCCTGGCGCTGACCGATACATATGCGTCCTATCTGCAACAGGGTAAGAAGATCACCATGGTGGGAGGCAGCGATTCACATACGCATCAGCCCTCCGACCTCCAGACGCTCTACAATGATATCGGCCACCCCACGACCTGGGTCTATGCTGACTCGAAGAGCGGCCTGGATATCCTTTCGGGGATCAAGAACGGCCATGCCTTCATCAGCACCTCGCCCGAAGGACCCATGGTCGATTTCCGGGCCAGTACGTCCTATGATCCCCAAAAGCCAGCCGCGGTGCAGTATGACCTCATGATGGGCGACTCGATCCCCGAAAGCGCCCTGGGTAAGGATGTCTACTTTATGGTCCGTGTCTTTGACACCACCGTGCCTTCCGGCATCCATGTCATCAAAAACGGGATGGCAATCGCGGAATGGGCCACCATTTCCTTCAGCTCCGACTACTGCTGGGACTTTATCGATAAGCCGCAAGAGGGGGATTACTATCGGATCGAGATCAGGCAGATCTTCCCCGATGATCCGACGAACCCTATCGGGGACCTGCTTAATGGACCGATGTCCGCCCTCACGAATCCGATCTATGCCTGGTAACGGCATGAACGTCCCAGGGCCATGGCCCCGGGACGTCGTTTTCAAAGGGGTTTGAACAGCAGACTATGCAGAAGTATCGTCTTGCATTCCTGGCGATATGCATTTTCGCCTTTACCGGCTGCTCCCATAGCGATACGAGCTCGCTGATTGCACCGGAAGGCACGAGGACAAACTCTGACGGTCAATCGCAGGCAAAAGAGTGGTGGCAGGATCTGCCGGCGAACCCCGGCACCGATAAACCGGTCCATATCCATATCTCGTGGCAGGATGATACCCAATCAACCATGACGATTACCTGGCAGACACAGCGTGTGGTGCGGGGAGCTGTGGAATACGGAACGCTGGAGATGCAAACGGCACAGGAGAAAGACCAAAGACTGCCGCATACCTATGCCGGCGCCTCGGGATGGATCCACGAGGTGAAGCTCGACGGCCTAAAACCCGATTCCCTGTACCACTACCGCTGCGGGAACGAGACTACCGGCTGGAGTGCTATCCAAACTTTCCATACCGGTGTCTCGCCCGGCAATGAATTCGCCTTCATCGTCTTTGGCGACACCCGCACGAAAGAGGATATCCGCGTCCTGGTAAAGAACAGGATTATGACTGAAAACGCCTCCTTTTCCCTCCATACGGGTGACCTCATCGACAAGGGATCAAACCAGGGGCTCTGGGATGCCTGGTTTACCCAGATGGAAGACCTCACGAGCGTCTCCCCCCTCATGCCCTGCCTTGGGAATCATGAGGTGGATCCGTTCGGCTTCGGCTTTTCACCGAAGTACTATGCCCAGTTCGCCCTGCCGGATACACCCAGCTGCGAACGCTGGTACTCCTTCGATTTCGGCAACGGCCACTTCATCGTGCTTAATTCAGAGGAGCGGCTCTTCCAGATCGCCAAGGGGAGCGTGCAATACCGGTGGCTCGAAGATGATCTCAAAAATACGCAAGCAAAGTGGAAATTCGTCATGTTCCATCGCCCCCCCTACAGCGCCGGCGGACATGGGAGCGACGAGTTCATCAGGGAGAACTGGTGTCCGCTCTTCGATGCCTATGATGTGGACATGGTCTTTGCCGGTCATAACCATATCTACGAGAGGACGTACCCAATCAAGGCCGGCACAGTGAACCCGGAAGGCACCGTGTATATCGTCTCGGGGGGAGGCGGTGCACCCCTATACGAGCTGAATAATGCAGACTGGGTAGCCGAACACAATCGGACATACCACTATTGCAGAATCGATGTATTATCCGATTACGAGCTCAGGCTGAAGGTTAATGGGCTCAAAATCGACGCTGAGGACAAACCCATGCTCGACGAGAACCAACAACCTATCTGGGAGCTCATCGATGAATCGACCATAGTGAAGACCCCGTAGATAGATCCGGATTCTCCCCGTCAAACATCAGCAAAGGGTGAGACCTCCCTTTTAAAAGTCTATCACTTCCTTTGCTCTTTTTGTTGAAAATATCCTCATAATCCCCTAAAATATATTCAGACTATGAGCAGACCCCACTATTCCTCCGATGATATCAGAAGGACCTATGAAAAGATTCACGTTCATCGGTTTACCAGGGAGATCATCGCGCGGTATTCCACTAATAAGGGTGATATCAGGGAGGTAGCCTTAAACGGCCTTGATTTGTCCAACACAAGCAAAGTCCTTGACCTCGGCTGCGGCTATGGGCTCTTTGTTGAAAGACTCAAGGACAGGCTCCCTCCAGATGCTTATATCACGGGCATGGACGTGGTCGAAAGCAACCGACAGGCATTCCTCCGTACACTTGAATCCATTAAATGCGCGGGTAAGTTTATCAAAGGCGGAGCTGATATGATTCACGACTCGCAAGACGAGTCCTTCGACCTGATCATCGCAAGCTACTCGCTCTATTTCTTCCCATACCTCATCGGTGAGATAGCGAGAATACTGAAGGATAACGGCATCTTCATCGCCATTACCCACAGCAAGTTCTCCCTGCGGGAAATCACCGATCTCATCCACCTGAGCATGGAAAAAATTGGACTTGAACCGCCGGATAAGATCGCCATCGCAGAGCTCTTCCATGCCTTCTCCTTGGAGGATGGCATGTCTCTGCTCACACCCTTCTTTACCAAGGTGGATATACTCCTCTACCCGAACACCATGATCTTCCCGCCGGAGAACATCAACGACTGCATCAATTACCTGACCATAAAGAGTCACCTCCTCTTCAAGGATATCGCCGAGCGCCGCCCGGAGAGGATCGATGATGTGCAGTCACATTTCTTTCAGAGCGTCCATCGCCTGGCGCATGAACAGGGTGGATTCACTATCACGAAGGACGATGCCATATTTCGCTGTTACACTCCCCTGAGGAATCATGCTAATGGCCAAACTCATGCAGTAGGGAGAAGCAAGGCGTAAAGGAAAGAAGTATGCGTAAATGCTATATCCTCGATACGAATATCCTCATCGAAAACCCGGACTGTATCGATATGTTCAGAAACGGCGAGGAAAACCGGGTACTTGTCCCCTATTCCGTCATCGTGGAGCTCGACCGGCTCAAAAAGCGGCCCGACTTGAGCCATATCATCACCCTCGTCGCCGACCGGTTCGAAGAGAACGATCACATCGAGATCATCAAGATCCCCCACAAGAGCTATACCGGAAGCGAATCGAACGACGACGATATCCTCGAGGACATCAAATATGCCTTTTCCGAGAAAGATACCCTGTTTCGTTGTTTCGCGCCTGTGGTGATATCGAATGACAGGATATTTCGGTTGAGACTCAAGGTCGAGGGGTTCAACACCCAGGAATTCCGGGATTCAAAACCATTCCACTCCGAGTCCCAGCTCTATACAGGCTTCGTCAAGGACTTCGAAAACAGGATCCCGAACTGCTTCTCCTGGGACGAGGCTGGCAGGCTCTGGTTCGAGGGTATGGATACATTCATCGATTATGAACACAAACCGTGGGGCGTCAAACCACGGACGGTCTACCAGAACTGCGCCATGGAGCTCATGCTTTCCAAGCATATCGACGTAGTCACCGTGCAGTCCGAAGCCGGTTTTGGGAAGACCCATATTGCCCTTGCTTGCGCCTTCCAGCTCGTCCTTCAGAAACCCAAGACCCATGACCGGATTTTCATCTTCAAACCCGTCTTCGAGATCGGCGAAAAGCTCGGCTACCTCCCCGGCGATGAAAAGGAGAAGCTCGCCCCCTACATGCGAGGGGTTCTCGATCTCATCATCAAGCTCCATACCCAACGCTCGGCCAACGCCCTCTTCATCGACTCGACCTCGTCGAAACTGGAACTCAACCCCAAAAAGATCGCGGTCGTCAGCCTCAACTTCATCAGGGGCATGAACATCGAAAACGCCGTGGTCATCATCGACGAGGCCCAAAACCTGACTAGGTACCAGACACGCGCACTGCTCACCCGCATGGGCGAGAACTTTAAGTGCTACGTGCTCGGCGACACCAACCAGGTCGACCACCCCTACCTGAACTCTTCCAACAACGGTCTCAATTGGATCGTGAAGAAATTCAAAGGCTATCCGAATTACGGACACATGGAGCTTAAAGGAAGTAAATCGCGAGGTCCCATCACCGACCTCGTCTTGAAGACAGGACTGTAACAATGAACGCGCAAGTATTCTTTACTCCGCAATTTGACTACCAGGCTATCCATCGTGTTTTCGAAAAAGCCCTCGCTGAACTCCCCGTGGGGATCAAGATACACGAACGCGTCGCCATCAAGGTGCACTTCGGTGAACAGGGCAACACCGGCTTCGTTTCTCCCGAACATATCCGGCCCATCATCGAACGCCTAAAAACCATCAATCAAAGCTACTTCCTCACCGATGCCAACACCCTCTACCGGGGCATGCGCTACAATGCCACGGACCATAGACGCATCGCCCTGGAACACGGTTTTGGCATCCTCGACACCCCGATCGTCATCGCCGACGGCGATTTCGGCGAGAACGAGCAGCTCGTGGAGATCAATAAGGATATCTTCCAAAAGGCGAAGATCGCCCGGGCGATCGCGGCAGCGGACGTCATCCTTGCCGTCTCCCACTTTAAGGGGCACATCATGTTCGGCTTCGGCGGTGCCATTAAGAACATCGGCATGGGATCCGGTTCACGGGCGGGAAAACTCGAGATGCACTCCAAAATCCGGCCTTGGGTGGGAAGCGGCTGCACCGGCTGCGGTGCCTGCGTGGAGAACTGCGCCACCACTGCCATCACCCTGGTCAATGACCTCGCCATTATCAACCCCGCACTCTGCACCGGGTGCGCCAAGTGCATCGCAATCTGCGAGTTCGGCGCCATCGACGTCCCCTGGGGTGGCGCCACCGGCCGCGAAGTCATGGCCCGTACCGCCGAGTACGCTTGCGGCGCAATCAAGGGCAAGAAATGTCTCTGCATTACCTTCATCAACAAGATCACCAAGGACTGCGATTGTCTGCCCGACACGCGTCTTATCGGGAACGATGTTGGTATCGTCGCGTCCATTGATCCGGTGGCCTGCGACCGGGCGGCCTACGATCTGGTGCTCAAGAACCATAACCATATCGATATCTTCAGGAAGGTCACTGGAATCGATGGCACCTTCCTCCTCGATTACGCCGCGCGCACCGGCCTCGGCTCTCAAAAGTACAGCCTGGAAATCTGTTGAAATCTCAATCCTCCCCGCCACCTTGTCAAGGGGTGGTTGAGCTTTTTACCTGATTTTCAATAGGCTTTTACCACTTTCTTGAGACCAGGAGCGGCGGCTTTGATAACGGATTCCTTTGTGCAGTAGGCGAAGCGCACGTAGCCTGGGTAGCCGAACCCTGTACCGGGCACGGAGAGGATGCGCTCCTTGACGAGGGCATTGCTGAAGGCGATGTCGTCCGTGATGGGCGCTTTAACAAAGAGATAGAAAGTCCCTTCCGGCGGGGCGTAGGAAAGGCCTGTATCATCGAGGATGGTCCGGAACAGGTCCCTGCGCCGCTGATAAATGCCGACATTCACGCTCAAGTGGATGCATTCGGCCAAGACCCGCTGCATGAGGGCTGGGGCGTTCACGAAGCCGAGTATCCTGTTGGCCAGGATCAAGGCGTTTGCCAACTCCTCTTTGTCCTCTACGCCGGGACCGATGGCGATATAGCCTATGCGCTCACCGGCCAGCGACAGGTCCTTGGAAGCGGAGGTGACCACCACGGAGCGCGGTACGATCTTTAGCACTGACGGGACGATACGATCGTCATACACGATCCTGCGGTATGGCTCGTCTGAGATGAGTAGGATGTTCGGATGACCAGCGAGCAGTGTCCTGAGCCCGGCAAGTACGGCTTCGGGATACACCCTGCCGGTGGGGTTGTTGGGCGTGTTGATGATGATCGCCTTGGTGCGTGGAGTGATGGCGGCTTCGATCCTCTCGAATGCCGGGAAGAACTGCTCATTGCAGCGGGCGACGACCAACTTCCCTCCGTAGTTCTCCACATAGAATCCGTATTCCACGAAGTATGGTGCCAGAGCGATTACCTCATCTCCAGGATTGAGGATGGACCTGAGCACCACATTGAGCCCCCCGCCCGCACCGCAGGTCATGATGATATGCTCGGGAGCAAGGCTCACTTCGTATTCGCGCGCGGCGAATGCTGCAACGGTCTGTCGCACTTCGGGATAGCCGGCATTAGGCATATATCCGTGGGACATCTCTCCAGCGAGTCGGCGGATTGATTCGATGGCCTCTTTCGGTGGGGCGATATCCGGATTCCCGAGGCTGAAATCATAGACGTTTTCCGCCCCGTGCATGGCCATCAGCCGTGCCCCTTCCTCGAACATCTTCCTTATCCAGGATGAACTCTGCGTATATCCCCTCATCTGTTCAGCGACGATCATATCCTCCTCCTCAAAGGTAAGGACAAAGTATACCAGCCTCATGCGCCGCTGTAAATAGTGCCCTTGCTGTGCAGCTCTCAGACGGCATCTCCTCCAGATGCTATTCATTTGAGAAGGAGACGGTTTTATGTTACATAGGCCCCCATGTGGTTGATAAAAAAGAAATATTTGCTTGCGCTTCTGATCGTCCTCTTCCTCTCTCTCCCCGCCTGGACAGCCGATCAGCAGCCGAAAAATGATGCGGGCAAAGGGGTCAATATAAAGGCACTGATTGCACAGGCGAAACAGGGTGATGCTGATGCCCAGTATGCGCTGGGGAATCTCTATGCGCGAGGACAGGGCGTCAAGCTGGACTATATGGAAGCGGCCACCTGGTACAAAAAGGCCGCCGATCAGGGAAATATCTATGCGCAAAACAGCCTCGGCGCCCTGTATGAGAACGGCCAGGGTGTGGATCTGAGTTATATCGAGGCGGCCAAGTGGTATCGGTTGGCCGCCAATCAGGGGTATACCGTAGCGCAGGCCAATCTTGGTTCACTCTATGAAAACGGCAAGGGCGTACCCAGGGACTATAAGATGGCCTACCTCATGTATCAGCTTGGCGCGATAAAAGGCAACCTGAAGGCCCAGGTCGGCCTCGGCAATCTGTATCGTACGGGTAATGGCGTGACGCAGGATGCCACCCAGGCCATCCGCTGGTATCGTAAGGCGGCGGACCAAAACTATCCCCCTGCCCAGTACCTC
>CAYGXB010000121.1:0-8904 GCA_964353605.1 uncultured Bacteriovoracaceae bacterium | reverse complement strand
GCTCACTGTTCCACAGGCGGCGGTAACGATGAGCGCCGCCTGCAGGGTTGGCGACTGACCCACGGTAGCATACACGCGAGCGAAGCCGCCCTGGAGTATGCGCTCTCCCAGCATGGGCTTATATGCCCGTCCACCGGCGTTCTTCTCAGCGGCTTCGATGATTCCACCCGCCAGTACGTGGTCAGCTCCGGATTTCTTCACGTATTCGGCTGCAAAGGAGGATGGCTCGACGACGGTTATGTCGCAGTGGATGTCGAGCCCCCGTATGGCCTTGACTATCATCGCGCCGATGACGCCGCCGCCGATGATGAGCACTTTTTCGCTGTCGGAGGGGCGGTTATCCAGCACTGCCTGCAGCCCCACGGCGAGCGGCTCAGTGAGCACCGCTGCTTCAGGGCTCACGCCATCGGGAACGCGGAAGACCTGGCTTTTATGCGCCACGAGGTACTCCGCGAACCCACCGCCGACATCTTTACAAATGCCGCTGAACATGCCCGGCGCGAACCCCCCTTCGGCGAAATTCTCGCAGTTGCCTGGCCGTCCCATGGTGCAGGCCCGGCACTCCGGTGTTATCCCGCGCACGGTGCAATTGAGTTGGGGAGAGATAGCGACCAGATCGCCCGTTTTGCAGTTCTGCACGTCTATACCGGCCTCCACCACCTCGCCGCAGAACTCGTGGCCAAAGATGCAGGGGAAGGAGGTGAAGGGCGAACCCATCACCGAATCCTTCACCTGGATGAGATTACTATCGCTCCCGCAGAATCCGCACAACCGTGTCCTGATCTTCACCCATTCCGGGGAGGGCAGCTGCGGCTCTGGCACGTCGGCCAATTTCACCATCGCAAAGGGCCCCTCGTAATAGAATTTCCTGCTCGCTAATTGGAGTATCTGGAGCATTAACAGTTTGGGAACGGTCAAATCAAACAGCAACGCTTTCATAGGGATCTCTTTCTAATCAACCTTAAGGGACACATAAAACGCCAATGACGCGGGGCTTACGGCGGTCGGATCGGTGATTACATTGACACAGGCTGGCTTACCGGACTTGAGCGCACGCTGGATCGCAGGGATGATCTCTTCATCCTTGGTGACGAACTCGCCATGCCCTCCCAGGCCCTCCACCATCTTTTCATAATGTATGAGGGGAAGACTCACACAACTCAGGCATTCTTTGCCCAGGCTCAACTCTTGGTCGTGCTTGACCATGCCCCAGGAACAGTCATTATTGACGACACACACGAAAGGGATATTGTGGCGGACAGCCGTATCGAACTCCATGGCGTTGAGACCGAAGGAGCCATCGCCGTTCAGCAGGAGCACCTTCTTATCGGGGCGCGCGAGTTTGGCGGCTATGGCGAATGGAATGCCGGTGCCCAGGCACCCGAAGAGCCCGCCGGTGCCAACCACCATCCCGGCCTTTTCAGTCGCCCTGAATCCCGCGAAGGCCCAGTAGCACGTATCGCCGCCGTCTGTAACAAAGAGCGTGTTATCTCCCATGGCCTTCTGGATCTGTTCCACGAGACGGATGGGATGGATGGGATCGGACGGTTTTTCCCGCAATTTCAGTTCCGTATCGATGAAGGCGAGATATGCCCTGCGCAGGGTAGTGATCCAGGCACTGTGATCCCTCTTTTGAACGAATGGGGACAGCTGGTTCAGCACCGAGCCGACATCGCCGACCAGTCCCGCGGCCGCAACCCGGTTGCGGTTGATCTCGGTAGGCTCGATATCGATCCTCACGATCTTGGCCTGCGGCGATATGGCCTGGCCGGACTGGAAGATCCAGTTGAAGCGTATTCCCGCGGCGATTATGACGTCTGCCTGGGAAAGGGCCAACATCAACCCCGTGAATCCTGCGTCCATGAGCGAAAGGGGATGCGTGTCTGGCACCACGCCCCTGCCGTAGTTATGGAGCTGGAAAGGGATGCCCGTTTTCTCAAGGAATGCTTTAAGGGCGACCTCGCAGTCGCTGAAGGTAACGCCGCTGCCGCCAAGGAACAGGGGTTTCTGAGCGGCGTTGATGATCTCCGCCGCCCGTTTTAAATCTACATCATCCGGATGAGTGGTGAACTTCGGGGTGGCGCGGGTTGGCATGGGTGCTGCCTCTTCGGGAACTGAAACACCGACGATATCGAGCGGCAGTTCCAGAAAAACGGGCCCCGGCCGGCCTTCGATGGCCTGCGCGAAGGCGGTGGCAAGGAATTCCGGGATGCGCTTGGTTTCATAACAGGTGGCCGCCCATTTTACGACCGGCCTGATCATCTCGACCTGGTACATCTCCTGGAGCGCGCCCTTGAGATCATCCTTGACCATGTGCCTCCCGGCGATCAGTACGAGGGGGATGTTGTCAAAACGGGCGTTCACCACGCCGGTGAGCGCATTGGTAAAACCAGGACCGGCCGTCACGATACACACGCCCGGCTGGCCCGCATAGATGGACCAGGCAGTGGCCATCATGGCCCCCGCCTGCTCGTGACGCACGTCGATGGCGCGGACTCGGTATTTGACAAGCCCGTCAGTTATGCTCTTGATGTGCCCGCCGGACAGGGCGAAAACCGTGTTGATTTTCTCCACTTCCTTTATATATTTTGCGACGAGATGTCCTCCGCTAATATTGGCCATATCTTCCTCCTGTTTGCTGTGGTTTGTTTTTTATAATGCGATGATATGTAATCCGCCAGGCTCGGCATGCATCACATAATCAGCTTCACGCCATCGGTAAACCACTGGATAAAAAATGGTTGCCCTTCAACCTTGAGCTTCCCCTGTGCGGCAGCATGAAAGGATGCCTCATCGCTGCCCGAGGCCATCACCTTAAAGGCAACGGCGGCATCGCTCCAGATAAGGGCTGCGGAAAAACCAGATTGATCGCCCCGCAGAGACGAAACCTTGCCTCGATCGAAGATGAACATCCTGCCCCTTTTCCCGTCTGCTGTCTTGATGAGAATCTTGGCCTCCATGGTTTTGATGTAGCTCTGGTAGGCTTTGTTGGTTCTGGCGGCCCTTTTAATCTTTTGAAACAGAATGAAAAGCAGCAGCGAAAACTTCATATCCTCCTCCTTATTCTTTTCTGTATATCCCTAGCATCCTCAATACATACATGTTGCTCCGGTTCTGGGTGTTATTAGTGTTGCACTTACGCATGATGAGCCCGCTTTTCTCGATTCATTTAAGGCTATTGTCGCCTGCATGTCAACAGATCCGTTTACCGGTAACAGTGCCGGTTTACGCTCAGTTCTGATTTTTTGCGCATCCCCCATTACGGATCCGAGCTTCAGATGCTGTGCAAGTTCCGGATATTAATTTGTCATGATTGCGTGCATGTGCACAGCCCAGGTTATGCATACTTCTCCCTTACCCAAGCCTCTATCTTCATCAATGCCTCCTGATAGGAAACCTTTGTCCGCCAGCCCAGCTCCTCCTTGGCGAGGGTGTTATCGACATCAAGGTCTCTACCCGCGATGTCGGCGGACATGCGTGACACGGGCGGACGGATATGCAGCGGCGTGCAGATCATGTCGAATACCCATGTCAACGGCCTCACCAGGCGATAGGGGATGCTGGGACCGGGCTTTTTCCCGATGAACGCCCCGATGTCGGTGATATACTGCTTCCACGTCACATTCCAGTCGTCGCGCAGGTGATAGATCTTCCCTTTGGCGATGTCCTTGGTGCCGGCAAGGATGATGCCGTCTACGAGATTCTCCACGAAGATCATGCTGGAGCTGTAGCTCCCGCCGTCGACGAGCGGCAGGGGCATGTTCATCATCTTGTCGAGTATGTCCCGTACCCAGACGCTGCCGGGACCGGTCACATTGACCGGGCGTATGATGGTGCACGCAATCTTTCCCGTGTTATGATAGCCCATCACCAGCTTTTCCGTGTCAAGCTTCGCATCATTGTAGGGGATGCCGGATTTGAATGCGGGATCGGTTTCCTTTAGGCCCTTCAGATGGCGTCCGAGGCCGAGCGCCGCGCAGGAGCTAATATAGACGAAGCGCGGGACCTTGCCGAGAGCTTCTTCCATGAGGTTCCTGGTGGCATCATAAATGGCACTGTAGAATTGCTCCTTCGTCCCCCAATCGGTGACCCGTCCGGCGAGGTGGAAGACGATATCGATGCCATTGCAAAGGCCACGCAGGCTGTTGGGCTGGGTGAGGTCGCCGCGTCGTATCTCCACGCCCAACTTCTCGATCGCGCTGGCGTTCTCCCCGGGCATCGCCAGTCCTCTGATCGTATGCCCCTGGCTGATCAGTTCTTTCGTAAGAAATGAACCGATAAAACCCGCTGCTCCCGTAACTAAGGCTTTCATTATTGCCTCCTCAGTCTGTTCTTCAGTGAGGTTTTACTACACCTGCATTTGGGATACAATCGCTTTTCATCTTCCCCTCAACGTAGCCGCGCTCCCTTTGCCGCCAATTCGCCTTGCAATCGCTGAGTCTATGGTTTAATGGCAGGACATGGAAGAAAGTCCGGCGCTCGTGTTCGCTGACCTACACGGGAACATCATGGAGTTCGAGCCGCTCGCTCTGGTCGGGCGTAGCGGGGATTATCTCATGCCCCTGGATCACGCGGATGTGATTGCGCTGCCCCAGGGGTCCCATCTCTATGCGCTGCCCGACCGGCACCCGATCGGCATGGACCGTCAGACCGGCCAACTCGTCGTTCTGGAAGACAACCCGTATGAACCGGGTTCGCCTGCCTATGCCGTTGCGGCCTTCCTGCCAGCGGCCTACACCCAGACCTTTCTGGCCGCATGGGAGAAAAGAGCGTGCGCTTCTATGCTCCCGCTCTTTGCCTACAACGCGGTCGGTTGGCGGGGTGGATTTGTCACCACTGCCATCCGGGTTGACTCGTCCAAACGCCAGGATCAGGACTGCCTCGACTTGCAAAAGGTTAGGGCAGGGGTGGAGCACTGGCAGAATGAATTCCCGAACAACCGACTGGTCAAACATCTCTCCCACTGCGCCCTCGGCTATGGATGCCCTGCCGCGCTCAATCTCTTCCAGGGCAGGGAGGAAGCGCCGCTGCCAACATCTCCAGGCTGCAATGCCGCCTGCATCGGATGCATCTCCTTCCAGGAAAGATCCGAGCCGCCTTCCCCACAAGAGAGGATCACCTTCATCCCTACGCCCGAAGAGATTGCCGAGGTGGCGCTCAAACACATCGCTGCCGTGGAACAGCCCGTGGTAAGCTTCGGACAGGGGTGCGAAGGCGAACCGCTCATGGTGAGCGCTGTCATCGAGGATGCCATTCGCCGCATCCGGCGGGAGACCTCGGCGGGAACGATCAATCTCAACTCGAATGCCAGCCTCCCGGAAAAAATCGGTAAACTCGCGGATGCTGGACTGGACAGCTTACGCATCAGCATGAACTCCGCGCGACCCGCCACCTATGAGACCTATTTCCAACCGGGGTATGCCTTTGACGCCCTTATCAGAAGTGCCCGCGAGATGAAGAAACGCGGCAGGTTTGTCTCCATCAACCTCTTTGTCTTTCCCGGCGTTACCGATGCGCCCAAGGAGGTCCAGGCATTGAAGCGCTTCATTGCGGAGGCTGAGATCGACATGATCCAGTGGCGCAACCTTAATATCGATCCGGATATGTACCTGGATGCCTTGGGTCAGAGATTCCCGGCTGGTATCGGGATGAAACGCCTCATCGAAGAGATCCCCATCCGCCGCGGCTACTTCAATCCTTTTCTATCCTCAATGCCACTATCTCTCTGAATCTTCAGGGGGGCTAGACAAACGCAATGCCTGCCGCCAATTTGCCAGAGAACATCAGGTGGCAGGACCGGTGGATATGTGGTTTTTAAGAAGCATGACGATCAAGCAAGGAATTGACTTGCCTTTTTTCAGCATGGTATCTTGTCATACAACATGACAGCAGTAAGGAATTTCCGGGACATTGATGTCCTAGCGGTACAGGGACCCCCCGTCAAACTGGCTGCGCTTGCGGCTCATGAGCGTGAATGCATGTTGACCATCAAGCTGGCCTTCGAAAGGGGATATGTTATCCCCTGCCTTGTGGGCGATCCGGAGAAGATCAAGAAGATGGCTGGGCAGATTGAACTCGATCTGACTGGTATTGAAGTGATCAAAGAGAAAGAATCGGCAGATATCGCCCACCGGGGAGTTGAGATGCTTTTCCAAGGTGAGGTGGACATCGCCTCAAAGGGACATATCCCTACCGCCTTCATCTATAAGTCCATCATTATCCAAGAAAAGAGGCTCGGCAGGAAGAAGAACATCAGCGTCAATACTCTCTGGGAGATACCCGGGGTTGATCACCTCATAAGCTTGACGGATACCGGGGTGAGCATCGCGCCGAATTATGCGGCCAAGAAGGCCATCATCCGGGACGCTGTGTTGCTCATGCATCTCTTCGGCTATGCCCGTCCCCGGATCACCGTCCTCTCCGCATATACCGGGATGAATCAAATGCCGGCTTCGTTCCAGGATGCTGGGCGTTTGAAACAGGAGTTTTCTGGTAAACCAAAGCCAGACTTCGAATTCACCCAGGGGAACTCCCTTGCCGATGTCCTCCTTGGTAATAGAGGCGATCCTTATAATTTCAGCAGGGTTTCCTACCATGACATGCCGCATATATTTCTCATCCCCAATCTCGATGCAGGCAACATCCTCTCAAAGCTTGACTTCATTCTGCCTGTCGCACGACGCTCACTCGTCATAACATCAAAAGGACCAGTGATCATCCCTTCGCGCTCGGACATGCATATATCCATCGTGGGCGAGATCGCTCTGGGGGTAGCAGTAGTTAGGCTCATGTGTAAGAGGGATCTATAAATGCGGTCATTCGCTGATATTCTGGAATGTGCAAGGAAGCTAAAGAAAAAGGCACGCGTTGCCATAGCCCCTGCATACAGCGGGCCCCTCATCGAGATGATCGCGGGGTGCGACTTCATTACCCCCATCCTCTTTGGTGATGGAGATATGCTCAAGGAAGAGCTGATAAAGGTCTTTGGGACCCCTTCAGGATATGAGGTATACCCTGTATCGGATGCCGCATCGGCCATTTTCTCTGCCGTGGAGCTTGCAAAGTATGGGAAGATCGATTGCCTCATGCAGGGAGATGTTTCCAATACCCAATTCCGTGATATGGTATTCGCACATGGTAGTGGACTGCTGTCCGGCTCCCCCTTGAGCTATATCTCCCTGCTCGAATATAACCCTTGGCAGAAACTGGTCATGATCACCGATACGCTCTTCAACCATTCACCCTCTCTGAAGCACAGTATCAAGATCCTTGAGGATGCCATTGCGCAAGCCCAACTGCTTAAAATCAAAAAGCCGCGTATCGCGGTCCTGGCACCGCTCGAGTATGTGAACTTATCCATTCCTTCCACGGTGCATGCAGCGGTCCTTTCCAAAATGGGAGAAAGGAAACAGCTTGGGGACGTGATCATCGACGGTCCTCTCGATATCGACTGTGCGGTGAGCAGGGAAGCCGCCAGGCGGAAAGGAGTTTCCAGCAAGGTATCAGGAGATGTGGATATCTTCTTCGTTTCGGATATGGAATCGGGTTTCAGCTTTGCCCAATTCCTGAGCTTCCTGGGCAGGATGCCCATGGCCGGTATCGTAATGGGCACGCGGATACCGGTCATCCTGAACATGCCGTTCGTAGCTTATGAAAACAAGATCGTCGAGATCGCTTTGGCCATACTTGCTTCGCATTTATAAGAGATAGCCATGCAAGGCATCGTATTAGCACTCAATATCGGTTCCACCTCGACCAAGGTTGGGCTCCTCCGGGAAGGTGAGCCTCTCATCAGTGAAACGCTACCCGCTCAGGATGCATATGACGATCAAATCCAGATCCGTCAAAGGAAAGAGGTCATTGAAACATTTATCCGTATGTATGGTATCGACCTGCATGCCGTTGATATCATCGTAAGCCGGGGGGGTCTCATGCAGCCTGGGCCGTCCGGAATCTACCGGATTAACAGGGCTATGTGCGATGACCTGCTCTCTTACCGGTATGGGAGGCATGTATCGTCACTTGGGCCTCTGATAGCCTTTGCCATGGCGAGATCTTTAGGCGTCGATGCGGTCGTCGTTGATCCGCCGAGCACGGATGAATTCCATGAGCTTGCGCGTTTCTCGGGCATCCCATGCATTACCCGCGTAAGTGCATTCCACGTTCTCAACCAGAAGGCGGCCGCAAGAAAAGCATCCGGGGATCTCAAGAAAAGCTATCATGAAATTAATCTCGTGGTAGTGCACATGGGGGGAGGCATAACCATCGGGGCGCATGGGAAGGGCAGGGTGATCGATGCCACGCACGGATTGAGCGAGGGGCCCTTTACCCCGGAGAGGGCAGGGGGCCTTCCTACCAGGGAGTTGCTCATATATGCGCAAGACCACGCGGAGAAGGATATGGAAGCCCTCCTTTCAGGGCGCAGCGGCCTCTTTGCTTATCTCGACACCAAGGATGCATCTGTCGTCGAGGAGAAGATCAGGACTGGGGATGGTTTCGCCGAGAGTGTTTACCGAGCAATGGCCTACCAGATATCCAAGGATGTCGGCGCCATGGCAACCGTCCTCAAGGGTGACATCCAGGCTGTGGTTTTGACCGGAGGACTCGCCCATTCGGATATGCTTGTCTCCTGGATACGGGAGATGGTGGGGTTCATCGCCCCGCTTATCGTTTACCCAGGAGAGGACGAGATTGCGGTTCTCCTTGATTCTGGATTGCGGGTATTACGCGAAGAAGAGGAGGTATTTCCCTATCCTCCACTTTAAAAAAAATTCCCCTGGTCTGCTTGCCCTATTCGGAAGCAGGGAGGCCAAGTGCCCTGTGATGTAGCCATTTTTCTACAGCATCGGTTATTGAGGGCCGGCCATATCACCGGGCTTACTATAATGAGAAAGATCATGAGCC
>CAYGXB010000120.1:0-8935 GCA_964353605.1 uncultured Bacteriovoracaceae bacterium | reverse complement strand
AGCTACGGGGTATCAAAAGCTTTTCTAAGTTGAAGAGGTTATTCACAGCAAGCTGCGGGGAATTGACCCTAAACGAGATTTAAGATTTCTTCAGGTTACATTGGATAATGGTCGGGAAGCGGGGATTTGAACCCCGGACCCCAGCGTCCCGAACGCTGTGCTCTACCAGGCTGAGCCACTTCCCGAAGTGTTTCCACTTCATAAAGACTATCTGCTCCGAAGTCAAGCGGAACAATCAGACTAGTCGTGCCTCTTTTCAATAGCGATGAAGCGCTCTCTGGAGACTCGCCGATCCATCTGACTATTGATATCCACGGGATATTTCCCCCTATCGAACCGCCAGAGATCCTTGCCCATCCTGCTCATGGGGATAGTCAGTTCGATCCGGGCATAGATCTCGCTATCGTCCCTGCCGGCCGACGGCGTATCGTTCCTGGCCCCCAGGATAAAGGTAAGGGCCTGGACAGGTCTCACCTGGAGAGCAAGGCTAATCCCCTTGAGATCGTCCTCATGCCGACCATTATAATAGTAAAAACCAGGCCACACCGAGATATAGCTAGCATTGGGTACCGGGATACCCACAGCGAAATCGAAACCCGGAAGTGCCTCTTCATTCCCTTGCTGGTCTGACAGCGGGAGGTATACATTCACATGTCCGGAGAATTTGGGATGGAAGAGCTCTCCCCCCAAGCCCAGACGCCGGTGGTTTTGGTCATTGGTGTAATCGAAAAAGGCATTCAGGCCGCCGATCATCTCTCCGGAGAACATCGGGAGTCTACCCCCGAGGCCGACGTCAACCCCGACCTTGCTATGCTTCAGGATGATCATGGGATTGAAGAAAAACGTCGCGCTGTTATAGCTCCCGAGGGAGATCATGGTATCAGCCATATAACCAGGCCTGTCCTCATTGCTTACCTGCGCTCCTCCCCCCACCCATACGACCTGCGGATCGGTGGCCATGGCAACAGAGCTTGTCAAGAGAAATACTGCGACTAGTATCATCCTCCTCATATGTTTCACCTCCATGCAGGATTGTGTCATTCCCAGAGTGGCTTTATGCTATTGCACACGTCTTCTGGCTTTAAAGTGGTCATTGGTTCGTTATGGAGCATGCGCATATAATTGATCTGGCTTGTACCGAACGGTGGTATGCTTACCCGTGGACAGATCCTTACATGTGGGGTAAAAAGTGCATTGTTTTCTAGGAAATAGAGGGACATGTTCAGGCTGTGCATGTTCAGAAAATCGATATACTTGAGGACTTTAAGGATACCGCCTGCGAGGTCGTCAATGACCGTGCCCTGCATCTCCGATGGCTTGTATACACCATCCATGACCCCAATAACATCGAACACTCCCATCGGGGCAAAGGCAATGAGCCATGCTATTCGACCTGTGCGCGCAATGAAACGCTCGCCCAATTCCTGTTCTTTCTCTATAAGATCGATCCAGAAATATGAGTTATGCTCATGGTGATACTTGTTCAACATGACGACCATATCCGTATAATAATTGGTGGGTGTAGTCGAAGCCGTTACCTGGAGATGCGGGTGGATGATGGAGCCTCCTGCAAGGGGCATATAATTCCAGTTCACAGACTGATACACCGCGTCGGGCTGGATTTTCATGAGATCGGTCAGGTATTCCATGCAGCAGAGTACGGCATTGCCCAAAATCTCGGAAGTAAAATCGGTTAGAGAGAGAAAATGTGTCCGCGCCATGACCGTAACAGCCGCATTCTCATCATAAGGGAAGGCATTGGGAACGCAGAGAGATTCCCCGCGCGCATATCGCTCCCTCAATAGCTCGGCGTGGAACTTTGGGGTAACCAATTCAACAAACTCAGGGCAAAACGGACATATGGTCTTCGACTTCTCAATGAGCGCCTTGAGGTCGGCCCGTTCCAGCTCCTTTATGGGGAAGTCGAGGATCCGCATCGTATGACCGGTCAGGGGATCATACCTGACCTCAGAGAGCCTTTCGATCGCTTGAAATCCCTGCATTGGATCTAGAAAACTCGAGGTTTTCACAACCTTTTTGAAATCCATAAGGTGTTCCCTTACTATAGGAAACCTTGGCCGGTCAAGATCATACAACCAGCGGGCATTGTGATAGTATGGATCAACATGCGGGAGGATCCTATGAAGGTGAGGGATTGACGAACTTCCCTCACTGGTCTTGATGGCATTTTATGCTGACAGTTTTGGCAGTTGTGTCTTTGCTATCTTGCACTGGAGGTTCCTGCCGCGTTATTCAGGAGAGCAGATGCTCTAATCTTCCAATCTTAGTTGAGGGCCGGGGACGATGCCTGCAATATCCGGGTCACCCTCGCCCATATACGGCTCGGCGGTAGCCTTGAGATTTTTGGCTTCAAGTCGACGGGTCTGCTTCTCTATCCTTTTCCGCCGCTTGTCCTTTTCCCTCTCGAACTTCTTAAATGTATGTCCTGATTTGTTCGCCATACTATATCTCCTTTCCCGATATGTCCTGCTTGGGAACTGCTTTCGTAGCCGGCATCAAGCGCAACACATCAAATGCGCACCATTCAGAAGGGGGAATACCGGAGGCCGGAGAATGGGGTGGGCAGGAGAACCTGCCCGGTTCATCTCTAGGCTTTGTATACGTTTGATGCCTGGGGTCCCTTCGGCCCCTGTGTGACCTCAAAGGTGACCCTCTCCCCCTCTTCCAGGGTCTTGAATCCTTCCTGCTTGATGGCGGAGAAGTGGACGAATACATCCCTGCCGCCATCTTCTGTTATAAAACCGAATCCCTTTTGCTCATTGAACCACTTTACTGTTCCGTTTGCCATTACCTTACCTCTTTCTTTCAGCGCCTTTCCTTGCAAGAGAAAGATGCCTGTAGCGTTATTTCTGAAAACGAGTCATACCAGGCACCGAATTTGAACGTGTCAAAGGTTTTCCTTGATGAAGGTTCTATTCAGTTCGATACATTCGCGTCTCAGATTGTGCATACCCCTACGCGACAAGCATCCCCACTGTCAAGCATTTTCTTTCACCTTCAGTAACGCACACAGGATAGTAGGACCATAAAATCCTGAATCCATCATCTTCCCCTCCAACCCCACAAACACAAGGGGGGCAAGGACTTGAGATTGTAAACAGCCAGGATTGGTGGAGGAAGAAAAGGCTTGACAGCGTGAGCGGATATATAGAAGATGCAAATAATGTGGGGCGTGACGCGCATGAACTTTACGTTTTTCTTGAGCTTTTTCAGGCCGGGGAGATGCCCATAGGTCATTGTCCTATGAAAGGAAGTAAAAGGCCATGGGCATGGGCTCCATGGCCTTTTTTATTAGTGCTCGAGGAGCTGACATGAAGAAGATATTGAGCGGCAATGAGGCGATCGCCAGGGGAGCATATGAGGCGGGGGTAATGCTCGCCGCCGCGTATCCCGGCACGCCAAGCACCGAGGTCCTTGAGACCATAGCAAAAGAATATCCTCCTATCCATGCACAATGGGCGCCGAACGAGAAGGTGGCGCTCGAGGTCGTGGCGGGTGCATCCTATGCTGGCGCGCGGGCGATGGCGGTAATGAAGCACGTCGGGGTGAACGTGGCGGCGGACCCGCTCATGACTCTCCCCTATACCCTTGTCCGAGGCGGGCTCGTGCTCGTGAGCGCGGATGATCCGGAGCTCTTTTCCTCCCAGAACGAACAAGACAACCGGCATTACGCCCGCTTCGCCAAGATTCCCATGCTTGAGCCTGCCTCCTCTCAGGAGGCGAAGGACTTCATGGCCAAGGCCTTGCAGATAAGCGAGGAGTATGAGACCCCGGTCATGCTGAGGACCACGACCCGGATCTCGCACTCCATGGGCGTGGTTGAGCTCGCTGATCCCATTGAGCCGACGCAGCCAACGCTTCAGCGGCATCCAAACGAGTGGGTCATGCTCCCGGCCAACGCGCGCAAACGCCATCCAGTGATCGAGGAGCGGATCGTCAAACTTAGGGCCTTGTCGAATGCCAGCCCCCTCAATATAATGGAGATGAACGATTCAGCCATCGGTATCATCGCCTCCGGCGTCGCCTACCAGTACGCGAAGGAAGCCGTGCCGAACGCCTCATTCCTCAAGCTCGGGTTTCCCTTTCCCCTGCCGGATGAGAAGATAAGAGCATTCGCCTCTCAAGTGAAGGAGCTCTGGGTTGTGGAGGAACTCGACCCGTTCATCGAGGAGCAGGTCAAGGCCTTAGGTCTCACCTGCAGAGGCAAGGATGCCATCCCCTTGTGTGGCGAGCTCAGCCCGGATCTCGTAAAGAAGGCCATACTGAAGCAGGAGGGCTCCCAGGAAAAAGTGCCCAGCCTGCCCGGTCGACCGCCAAGCATGTGTCCTGGGTGTCCGCACAGGGGTATGCTCTGGGCCCTCAAGCGCAACAAGTGCTTCATCGCCGGCGATATCGGCTGCTATACCCTGGGCTTCTTACCGCCGCTCGACGCCATCGATACCTGCCTCTGCATGGGTGCCGGCATCAACCACGCACATGGCATGTCCAAGATATTCGGACCCGGCACAGAAAAAATCGCCGCGGTCATCGGCGACTCCACGTTCTTCCATTCCGGTCTGACCGGTCTCATGAATCTTGCCTACAACAATGGTCATGCGCTGATCATCATCCTGGACAACCGCACTACGGCTATGACCGGGGCCCAGAATCACCCCGGCACAGGCATTACCCTCAAGGGCGAGAAAACGATCGACATTAACCTCACGGCACTCGTCAAGGCCCTCGGGATTGAGTGGGTAGAAACCATCAACCCCTATGACATCAAGGCTGCGCGGCAGAAGGTGAAGGAGGCGCTTGCTTTCGATGGACCGTCGGTCATCATTTCCCAGGCACCGTGCGTGCTCCTGAAATCGAAGATCGTCTCGGGCAAACCACTCAAGGTAGATGCAGAGAAGTGCACGGGCTGCAACGTCTGTATCTCCTTGGGCTGCCCCGCAATTGAGGCCCATGATGATCTTGTCAGGATCACCGAGATATGCGTAGGCTGCGGCATATGCCGTGAGATCTGCGCTGCGGGTGCCATAGGAGGTACACAATGAATGTCCTGATGACCGGCGTGGGTGGGCAGGGGATCATCCTGGCATCCGATGTCCTCTCCGAGGTGATGATGCGCTCCGGGCTCGATGTGAAGAAGTCCGAGATCCACGGCATGGCGCAGAGGGGTGGAAGCGTCATGTCGCATGTCCGCTTCGCTGACCATGTCTACTCGCCTATCATCCCCCACGGGTCCTGTAATATATTGCTATCCTTTGAGGAGATCGAGACCGCACGCTATCTGTCCTATCTGAACAAGGATTCGGTCGTGATCATCAACCGCTTTAGGCTCTCTCCGCCGTCGGTTATTGCTGGAAAAGACACCTATCCCGATATAATCCCTCTCATCATGGAAAAGACCGACAAGATACATCTCGTGGAAGGTACCAGTATCGCGAAGGAAATCGGCAATCAGCGCGGGGTGAATATCATCCTCCTGGGGGTCCTTTCCTCCTTGCTGAAACCCGAGGAATCACTCTGGATCGAATGCCTCTCCGACATGATCCCTGATAAAATCCGGAAGATCAACATCGATGGCTTTCTCAAAGGCCGGGGCATAAAGTTCCTGTAATTATAGAGAATTTGGAGGTTTCTATGATCTTTAACTACGAATTCGAGACATTACCGAGGGAGGCGCTGGAGGCCCTGCAGCTCAAGCGACTGCAGCAGGTTGTCGCCAAGGTGTATCACACCGTGGACTTCTATCGCAAGGCATTCGACGATACCAAGGTCAAACCAGAGGATATCAAGATCCTCGATGACCTCAAGAGGCTTCCCTTCACCACCAAGCAGGACCTGCGGGACAATTACCCCTTCGGGCTCTTTACCGTGCCCATGAGTAACGTAGTGCGGCTCCATGTTTCTTCCGGGACCACCGGCAAGCCCACCGTCGTGGGGTATACCAAGCGGGATATCGAGACCTGGGCTGAGCTCATGGCGCGCTGCTTCGCCGCGGCAGGCCTCACGCGAAACGACATTATCCATAATGCCTACGGGTATGGTCTCTTCACGGGGGGCTTAGGTGCCCATTACGGAGCAGAGAAGCTCGGCGCAAGCGTCATCCCCATGTCGGGCGGCAATACGAAGAAGCAGATCTTGATCCTCCAAGACTTCGAACCAACCGCCATCTGCTGCACACCGTCCTATGCCCTGTTCCTCGCTGAAGCTGGCCATGAGATGGGCATCGACATGCGCTCTTTGAAGTTGCGCGTCGGTATCCTCGGCGCCGAGCCTTGGAGCGAACGTATGCGCCTCGAGATCGAGGACAAGCTCAACATCACAGCGCTCAACATTTACGGACTCTCTGAGGTCATCGGACCGGGTGTCTCCATGGAGTGTGCCGAGGGTAGATCCGGCATGCACATCTTCGAGGACAACTTCATTGTCGAGATCATCGACCCGACCACTGGGGAGATCCTGCCCTACGGCGAGAAAGGTGAGCTTGTCTTCACCACCATCACCAAGGAAGCCTTCCCACTCATTCGATACCGGACCAAAGATATCTCCTGCATCAGACCCGAACCGTGCCGATGCGGTAGGACCTTTGTGCGTATGGAGCGGGTCACTGGACGCAGCGACGACATGCTCATCATCCGGGGCGTCAATGTTTATCCATCCCAGATCGAGAGTGTACTCCTCGAGATCGAAGGCCTGGAGCCTCACTACCAGCTCATCGTCGATCGCGAAGGTCAGCTCGACACCCTCGAAGTCCAGGTGGAAGTTAGCGAGAATGTCTTCTCAGACGAGGTGCGGGTCCTCCAGGGCCTCGAGAGACGTCTTGCCAAGGACATCAAGGACTTGCTCGGTGTCACAGCCAAGGTGAAGCTCGTGGAACCCAAGACCCTGCAGCGCTTCGAAGGCAAGGCGCAGCGCGTAACTGACAAAAGGAAGATCTAAAGGAGGTCTCAGGATGAAGGTAGAACAAATCTCTGTTTTTCTTGAGAACAAGCCGGGCGGCCTAGCGGAAGTCACCAGGATCCTCAAAGACGCCAACATCAATATCCGGGCGCTCTCCTTGGCCGACACATCCGATTTCGGCATCCTACGCCTCATTGTCAACGATGTCGAGAAGGCCAAGGTTGCCCTGAAGGCAAACGGTATCTCCGTCGGTAGGACAACCATGGTCGCCGTCGAGGTCCCTGACAAACCGGGTGGACTCTACAGCATCCTCGAACTGCTCTCGAAAGAGGGCGTGAACGTAGAATACATGTACGCCTTCGTGGAACGCAGAGGTGAGAATGCGGTCATCATCTTCCGCTTCGACGACCCCGACCGCGCCATCGACCTCCTCCTCAAGGCTGGCTTCACCGTCCTTACCGGCGAGAAGGTCTACGCTCTTTAACGTACCACTTCGGGGAAAGCGAAAAAGCTCCCCATCTCCCACCCTCTTCTCCCCGGAGAAGAGGGATCAGAGTCCGTAGGATTTGGCCTCTCCTAACGATATGAAGGTGAGTGGCCAAATTCTGCGGATGTAATCTCGCCCATTTCTCGGCTACCGCCGAAATGTAGCATATACATTTACCCTGCATGCAGGGAGTTCCTTCATTTCTTGCCCTCGGGAACGGTCCGCATAAACGGCTCTTACTGCCCTTTGTTTTTGCCACCGGCTTCTACCATTCTTCATGGCAAGAGCCAAAACAAAGGACCGCCGGTTTTCCTTGAGACCGGGGGGGGGTGAGCTTTTTTCTTCTTGAGAAGGACAAGCTCGGGAGAGAGCGGCAAAGGGATGGGAGAGGATATTGACAATGGTCGGAGGGATGGGATAGAGTCCGCTGGATATTAGGAGGTTGGGATGGATTACAAGCATACGTTATGTTTGCCGCAGACCGCATTCCCCATGAAAGCGAGTCTCTTTAAAAAGGAACCAGACTTCCTTCAGAGGTGGGAGAAGGCGGAACTATATAAGAAGATTATGGAGAAGTCGGCGGGGAGGAAGAAGTTCATCCTGCACGACGGTCCACCCTATGCAAACGGTCATATTCATCTCGGCACAGCGCTCAATAAGATATTGAAAGACATCATCGTGAAGTCCCTGTTCATGCTGGGGCACAATACCTTTTACCTGCCCGGATGGGACTGTCATGGACTGCCGATCGAGCACCAGGTAGAATTGAAACTCGGAGAGCGGACGGGGAAGTTGACGAAGGTCGAGGTGCGAAGGGAATGCCGGGCATATGCGAAGAAGTTTCTCGATATCCAGAGGCAGGAGTTCAAGCGTCTAGGTGTGCTCGGACTATGGGAGGAGCCGTATCTCACCATGCACTATGCGTATGAGGCGACCATCGTGCGAGAACTCGGCAAGTTCATCGCGCAAGGATCAATCTACAAGGCGCGCAAACCCGTATACTGGTGTGCCACGTGCAGGACGGCCCTGGCCGAGGCCGAGGTGGAGTATCACGACCAAGTGACGCCCGCGATCTTCGTCCGGTTCAAGATGGGTTCCGACATATCCACGCGAGTGCCGGAGTTCCAGGGTGAGGAGGTCTTTATGGTGATCTGGACCACTACGCCGTGGACAATACCGGCCAACCTCGCCATCGCGTTGCACCCCGATATGGCATATGCGGCGGCGAAAACTGACCGATATGGCGTGCTCGTTGTAGCAACCGAGCTCGTCGAGCATGTCATGAAGACGATCGGAGTGAGCAACTACCGGACGCTCACCACATTCAGGGGGGATAAGATCGAGGGGCTAAAAGCGAGGCATCCCCTCTACGAACGAGAGTCCCTCCTCATCCTGGCCAACTTTGTCACCTTAGATACGGGGTCCGGTTGTGTGCACATCGCCCCGGGCCATGGCGAAGAGGACTACGAGATCGGCAAGATATATAATCTCGATATCTACGCCCCGGTTGACAACGAGGGCAGGTTTACCAAAGAG
>CAYGXB010000119.1:0-8944 GCA_964353605.1 uncultured Bacteriovoracaceae bacterium | reverse complement strand
ACCGCTGAGCCCGAATATGCAGTTTTTCCAGATGATCTCCAGCGGATCTCCAAATACGTTCTTCTCCCGTTCCTCTGGTGTGTTGGACGTATTGAAAATAATGGCGGTGCTGGCCCTCAATAAACCCCCTGGCATCCCTTCTCCACCATCGCCTTCTTCGAACTCGTAAGCCACACCAGGTCGTAGTACCCTGTCAATCCATCCTTTCAAGATGGCGGGCGGCTGCCCCCACCAGTTCGGATGGACGATCACAATGCCATCTGCAAGAGAGATCTCGGTGCAATGCATCCGGATCACCGGTTCCACATCTGCACCCTTCGGAATTTCCTCCTTCACGAGGAGAGGATGAAACCCTTCGGCATACAGGTCATGAAAGAAGACCTCATGCCTATTTCCTCGCAAGGTTTCAAAAGTGGCACGCGCAACTGCGTGGTTGAAACTCGCTTTGTCCGGATGTCCAAGGATGAGGGATATTTTCATGTCATCACTTCCTCCCATTTTTCGTGCTGTTTTCTGGAAGCTAGATCCAGGAGCCTGGTCATATTGCCGGCCTTGAACCTAAAATGGCATCACTCGGCACCGGCCGTAGGGGTTTTTGTTTAGAAGCCCTGCGGGTTTTCCTTCTCCTCTCACCCATGATCTATCTGCTTTTGGGTTTTTCCCTCAAGGCCTCTATCACCCCATGCATAGCGTTTCACAGACTCCGTCTGCCAAGAGTGAGGATCCTCCCTTCCTGGACACAAGCATAGTCATGCTGAAAAGGGTCTGTATCAAGAGGGCGCATGTAGAAGACGGCACGTGCTTACATTGGAGGCTTGGGGCTGTATAGAAACGAAAAAATTAGTCACTTGCCACGCTCACGCCGGATAACTCCGGGCCGCCGGGTGGTCGCCTGATGGAGCATTATCCTTATCATCTATTAAGGAGAAAACCATTACTGTAAGCGCTATTTTCGTGCAAGTTTTATTTCTAAGGATCCGTTTTCTCCCCCTACCTGCTCTTTTTTGACTTGGTTCTGATAAGCATCTCATCCGCCATCTTGAGGAGTGTCGCTGCATCCTTAACACCTTCATCTGTACCCGCGGCTATGCCGTAACTGAAGCTGATCTCTATATGGTTATGGTTCTCATCGACATCCATTTTGTGGTCCATGAAGAAGTAATTCATGCGCTCGATGAGCCCCTGCGCCTCCTGAGGAGAGGTGCCCGGGAGAATGAGCACAAATTCGTCCCCTGCAAACCGGGCGATGATATCGCTTTGTCTGCTCATGTTCATCATGCTCGTGGCCACGAATTTGAGCAGATCGTCCCCGCAGTCATGGCCATAGGTGTCATTGATCTGCTTGAAGTCATCCAGGTCGATGAAGACCACGGCCAGGGGCATGATATATCGCCGCGCCCGGTTGAACTCCCGATTGAGAGCCCTTTCCATCGCTCTGCGGTTCAAAAGACCCGTCAGGGGATCCTTGAATGCCAACGCCTTGAGTTCCTCATGGGCGGCCACATTCGACAGACAAATGGAAACCACGACACCGAGCTGTTCGAGCAGGCTCGGATCAATTCCAGGCTTGAATCGTTCACTGGACAAATCCGCAAAATTGAGACTCCCGGCCACATCACCATCAAAGGTTATGGGGACAACAGCGATAGATTTAAATGACATGGTCTGGTCAAACAGAAAGAGGCACCTGAGTTTATTCAGTCCTGTGTTGATCAGCTTCGGCTGCAGGCTTGTTCCCATAATCTCGAGGAAATCATTCTTCTCCACTACGTTCAGATGCCGCAGGAACTCCTCGGAGGCGACGAAGGTCTTCAAGAGGCTGAATGCCTTGCCGCTTGAGATCATAGAGATCCATACATATGGGACCCCGAACTTCTCCTTGATCTCAGTGAGGAGGCGGTCAAAGAAGTCCTTGAAATTGAGTGTGGAGAGGACACTTGCCTCCACCTCGAAGAACTTCTTGGCGATTTTCTCGTTTTCCTTCAGTCGTGCAAGAAGTCTTTCTTGATCTTCCCTGTTTACATTCTGCATAGCAATCAAATAACCTCATATTTCAGTGTCGCGTTATATAGCATGCCCTCGCACGAGGCATACGAAATACCACTCGCCTTGGTTACCATGGCCAATAGCATAACCCCCCTTGACGGATAATTCGGATATTTTCTTGAGTGCTTTTTGCTTCATGCCGGTGTGATATTTCTCCTGCATTTTCCTTCCATTCCTGCTGAGATCTTCACCGCTTTGATTCCTCTTTCCACCCTATTTCCATTTGAATGCGAGTGCATCTGCATGGTAGTCTCGATGCCATCTTGTAAGTGCGGGGGAATGCCATGTTTGACTTTATCCATACCGATGCGCAACGCGCCTTGCGTAACGAGGCCCGTATCTTCACCAAATGGGTGCCCAAACAGATGATCCTCGATATGGACACGGAGAAGATCCAGTTTCCCCACGCATACCTCCAAGAGGCTGGCCGGAGAAATCTGCTCGGGATCCGCATCCCGAAGCGGTATGGCGGCCGTGGGCTAGGCTGGGTCGAGGACACCATCGTGGCCGAGGAGATCGGGGTCGCGAGCTATTCGCTGGCCTGTTTGTGGGGCGTAGGCGCCGACATCGTCGCCGAGGCCATCCGCGAGTTCGGGGGCGAGAAGCTGAAACAGGAAATCGTCGTGCCCCTCCTGCAAGGCAAGCTCTATGCTGCTGAGGGACTGACCGAGCCCCGGAGCGGTTCGGACTTCTTCGGGGCCACCACCAAGGCCGTCAGAGATGGGAACGGTTTCCGCATCACCGGACAGAAACGGTTCATCGTAGGCGGCGAAGGCGCGGACTACTTTCTCATCTATGCTAAGACCGATGATAAGGCCCCAGGCCACAAGTCCATCACCGCCTTCTTGGTCCCCAGGGACGCCGGTGTGAAAAGCGAGTACCTCTACGGCCTCATGGGCGTGCGCGGGGGTGGGGCGGCCCGGCTCTCCCTCAAGGATGTCTACGTTCCCGAAGAATACGTCCTCAACGAAGTCAACGGCGGCTTCGCCGTGTTCATGAAGATGATGATCCCCGAACGGCTCGGCACCGCCGCCATGACCATCGGCAGCGTACGGCCCGCGCTCGAGATTGCCACTAGATACTCGAGCAGGTGCAAGGCCTTCGGTATCACGATCAACAATTTCCAAGCGGTGAGCTTCAAGATTGCTGACAGCGTCATGCTCCTGGATGCCGCTCGATCCCTCGTCTACACGACCGCATTGGCCATCGACTCCGGCAAGGCGAACCCACGGCGTATCAGGCGCAGGGTCTCGGAATCCAAGAAGTTCGTCACCGAGGCCTGTTGGGAGGTGGCCAACAACGCCATGCAGGTCATGGGCGGCATCGGCTATACGAGCGTCTACCCCATCGAACGCATCCTCCGGGATATTCGTCTGTCCATGATCTGGGTCGGGACCAACGAGATCATGCAGTACATCACCCAGCTCGAATGGTACAAGGAATTCGAGCAGGAGATCTCGAAAACCGACCAGCGCGACTCCGAACTCGATGCATCCCACGCCGACGCCAGCGCAGAGAAGGTTTTCGAATAAGGGATAAGCTCGATCCCTTCGCCCCGCCGACCTCCCCTCAACGATCAGGGGATGACTGAAGCCCGCAACTTGTTCTTCCCCTTCTCAGCCAATGCATAACCCCAACCAATATCTTGCCCTTCCCCATAGACCTGCCCACGAAGCCATTGGCCCCTCTTATGACCAAGGGGGGTCGGGGGGTTAGAGACGATGATTTTCACCTGCGAACGGCAGGCTAAGCTGCCGGGGTTGGTCCTTCCGAGGTTCTTCACCGAGCCCAGAAACGCTGATGCCGAGGAGCCTCACCTTTTTCCTGCCCGCCTCGGTCTTGTCCAGCAGGGGCGGAATGTGGCGTATGATGATAGTCGCCTCATCGGTCGGCTGTGCTATGGTGATGCTTCGGGTGATGCTCGTGAAATCCTGGTACTTGAGCTTGAGGGTGATCGTCCTCCCCTTAGTCCCGTCGGTCTTGAGCATTTCTTCCACGTGGAGGGCAAGCTGAGAAAGGATCGTGAGCATTTCCCCCCGGTCGTCGATATCCTCCCTCAGGGTTGTTTCCTTCCCGTAGGACTTCCTGACCCATACAGATTCTACGGGCCGGGGATCCTCTCCATGGGCGATGCTGTAGAAAAAGGCGCCGGTCTTGCCGAAGAGCCGTATGAGATCCCCCTTGGTATACCGCTTCAAATCGGCGCCCGTCCTAATTCCGAACGCCTCCATCCGCCGGGCGGTGATCTTGCCCACGCCGGAGAATTTCCGCACCGGTAGCCTGTCGATGAACCCAGCCGCCTGATTGGGGGTGATAACGGTCAGTCCTCTCGGCTTGCGATGATCCGAGGCCGCCTTGGCCAGGAACTTGTTGTACGAGACTCCGGCAGAAGCGCTGAGGCTAGTTTGCTCCGTGATCCTTGCCAAGATCTCCTTCGCAATCTGCACAGCTGAAGTCATCCCCTTCTTGTTCTGGGTTACGTCGAGATAGGCTTCGTCGAGGGAGAGGGGCTCGACGAGGTCCGTATATGCGCGGAATATGGCCATGATCTGATCGGATACCGCCTGGTAGACTTCGAACCGCGGCCGGACAAAGATCGTCGCGGAGCAGAGCCGATAGGCTTGCATAGATGACATGGCGGAGTGGATCCCGTATTGCCGAGCCTCGTAGGAGCAGGCCGCCACAACCCCGCGATCGCCGGGGCTGCCCCCCACCACCACGGGCTTCCCTCTGAGCTCGGACCTGTCCCGCTGCTCGATGGATGCATAAAAAGCATCCATGTCGATATGGATTATCTTGCGGACCGGATCCATCTCTGCCTGTCTGCAAGTAATGATAGCAACACTCTAAAGAAAAGCTCAATCCCCGCGATCTTCCTTGGTTTCAAGGTGAGCCGATCCGCCGAGCATTCCTCCGGGCCGACTCCATCGGCACCGAGGCATGCTCAGCGGATGTCGAGCCCCTCTGAAGATTCAGGGATATACGTTTTTTGATTGTACCTTGGCATACTGTGAGCGGGGAGATTGAGCGCTGCGGGGTTCTCATCGTCTGACGAATACCTTCCGCGCGGGAAGAGGGGGTCATGCGGGTTTTACTGCATCGGCGAGGTGTTCCCGCATGTAATGCTCAACTATCCTCTTCCAGGCAGCCGTCGATTTCCTATCGATGCTTATGCCGATCTGGTAAACGGAACCTTCCACCGTGTACCACTTGATGCTGCCGATGATGGTTTCATTTTCGAGATAAAGGGTTACCCGCTCGGTCAACAGATCAACGGGGCTTGTCTTTAGTCTGGGAGTCGGTAATTCAAGGCAAAGGCCTCTTTTTGAAATATCCCTAGTGGTTCCTGCTATGTGGTCGCTCTCTATAGTAATCCTGATCGGGATAGGCAATGCCACCCGCTTGAGAGTCCTGCGGTCAATAGTCATATATGACCCTCCTTACCCCTTGATCAAGGCTCACGATATTTGTTATGCAAGAAGGATGCCCTTGTCCAGAAATATCAAGATAACCTTGGCCTATGACGGGTCCGGATTCATGGGCTGGCAGGTGCAGGATGACGTGCGGACGGTGCAGGGTGTCCTTGAGGAGTGTCTCAACAAGCTCTTGGGAGATGCGGAAAGAGTGATCGCCGCTGGCCGGACGGATGCCGGGGTGCATGCTTTCGGCCAGGTGGTAAATGTGCGAACCGCCGCGACCATCCCAGCACCAGCCATCAAGCGGGCGCTCAACGGTACCCTGCCCAAGGATATCTCCATCATCGCCGTCGTGGATGTAAGTGATGATTTTCATGCCAGATATATGGCAAAATCCAAACAGTATGTCTACATTATTGACACATCGGAATTGCGGAGCCCGTTGCTCGCCCACTACGTACTGAAGGTAGATTACCATCTGGATATCTCCGCCATGCAACAGGCAGCACGGTATATCATCGGCAAGCATGACTTTGCTGCCTTTATGGGGGTCGGTTCCCCAACAAAGACCACGCGAAGGCAGATCTCTGTATCCGAGGTGATAGGAAGAGGATCACGGATATACTACTACATAGAGGGTAGCGGCTTTTTACGGCATATGGTAAGAAATATCGTCGGGACGCTGCTCGTGGTTGGCAGGAAAGACATGGCACCGGATGATATGCTCAGGATCATCGCCTCCAGCGACAGGGCGAAGGCAGGTCCCACCGCTCCTCCTCAGGGTCTGTACCTGGTAGGGGTAAATTATTAGGAGGTAAGGTATGAAAGGGGTCGTGCTTGCAGGGGGCTTGGGGACCAGATTGCATCCCCTGACCAAGGTAACGAACAAGCATCTCTTGCCCGTTTACAACAAGCCTATGATCTATTATCCCATCGAAACCCTGACCAATGCCGGCATCAATGAGATCATGGTGGTTACGGGCGGCAACAATGCGGGGGACTTCTTGCGGCTCCTCGGAAATGGCAAGGAGTTTGGGTTGAAGCGTATCCATTATGCCTATCAGGAGGGCGCGGGCGGGATCCCCGAAGCATTGAACCTGGCCGAGCACTTTTCCGAGGGCGAATCCATATGTGTGGTGCTTGGGGACAACATCATCGAAAAGAATATCAAAGACGCCGTCGACGCCTATAAGACCAAAAGGAAAGGAGCACGCATCCTGCTCAAGGAGGTCCCTGATCCCGAACGTTTCGGCGTGCCGGTGTTTACGGGCGACCGAATCGTCGGAATCGAAGAGAAACCGAAGCGCCCCAAGAGCAACTATGCCGTCATCGGGATATATATGTACGACTCCCACGTGTTTGATATAATTAAGACGTTGAAACCCTCAAACCGTGGTGAATTAGAGATCACCGATGTCAACAACGCTTATATAGAGGCCAAAACCATGCAATGGTCAGTGCTGGAGGGCTGGTGGACGGATGCCGGAACTATAGAGAGCCTCCTACGGGCAAGCAACATGGTTGCACAGACAGGGGCCAACAAGGTATGACCAAGGTACTGGTAACCGGCGGTTGCGGCTTTATCGGCACGAATCTCGTCCGGCATATCCTCTCCGCCCTGAGCGACTGGTCCGTGGTGAACCTCGACCTGCTCACCTATGCCGGGAACCTGGAGAATACGGCCGGTCTGGAGGATGCATATCCAGGGAGGTATTTCTTCATCAGGGGGGACATCGCCGACCCAGAGATAGTGCAGTCGGTCTTTGAAACCCACAAGATCGATCTCGTCCTCAATCTTGCCGCAGAATCCCATGTGGACAGGAGCATTGAATCCGCGAGCATATTCATCCGCACGAACGTCCTCGGCGTCCAGGTCCTGCTCGATACGGCCCTGAAATATAAGGTGGAGAGGCTCCTGCACGTCTCGACCGACGAAGTGTACGGGTCGCTCGGCCAGGACGGACGTTTCACCGAGGATCTGCCCTTGAAGCCCAACAGTCCCTACTCCGCTTCCAAGGCCGCCGCAGACCTTCTCGTCCGTTCCTACATAAAGACCTACGGGCTCGACGCCGTGATCACGCGATGCTCGAATAATTATGGCCCCTACCAGTTCCCGGAAAAGCTCATCCCGCTCATGATCGCTAACGCCCTTGAGGAAAAAAATCTCCCCATCTATGGAGACGGGCGGAATGTCAGGGACTGGATCCATGTGAAGGACCATTGCCGTGGTATTGTCATGGTGGCCCAGAAAGGCATATCCGGAGAGGCCTATAACATGGGCGGCAATGCTGAGAAGGAAAACATCGAGATCGTGAAGGATATCCTACGCTCGATGGGCAAGCCGGAGACCCTCATAAAATTCGTCAAGGACAGACCCGGACACGATTTCCGCTACGCCATGGACTACTCCAAGATCGAACGGAAACTCGGCTGGAAGCCCGCGGTCGTCTTCGAAGAAGGTCTGCAGTCAACCGTCGACTGGTACATCCAAAACCGCCCATGGTGGGAGCGGATCCGGACCGGCGATTACCTGGCCTACTACGAAAGGATGTACGGGAACAGATGAAGGTTCTCGTCACCGGCGCACAGGGCCTCCTTGGTCATCATCTTACCTCAGAGCTGGCGGCAAGCGGACATGACGTTGTCGCAACGGATATCACCTCCCAAAGCACTTACCTCGATATAACCAACCCGTTGGGCATCAGGGCTTTCCTGTTGCGGGAACGCCCCACGTGGGTGATCAATTGCGCTGCTTACACCAAGGTCGACGCGTGCGAAGAGCATGAAGATTTGGCTACCAGGATAAACGGCAATGCACCTGGCTATCTTGCCGATGTCTGCAGGGACCTCTCCCTCAAGCTCCTCCATATCAGCACGGATTACGTCTTTGACGGCACGAAGGATGGCCCATACCGAGAAGATGACAGGATAAATCCCATCAACGCCTATGGCAGGAGCAAGCTCAAGGGCGAACAAGCCATCCGGGAGCGCATGGACGATCATATCATCGTGAGGACGCAGTGGCTCTTCGGCCCGCACGGCCCCAATTTCGTCGCCACGATCCTCAAGCTGGCACAGGAACAGCGAAGCCTTGACGTCGTGAACGATCAGTGGGGCTCGCCCACCTATAGCAAGGATCTCTCCAAGGCTCTCAAACTCCTCATCGAGAGCGATGCAAGGGGTATATTCCACATCTGCAACCGAGGCAAGTCCACCTGGTACGACCTGGCGTGCAAAACGGTTGAGCTTGCTGGCCTCTCGACGCAGGTCAACCCGGTCACCACAGACAGATTCCCGCGCCCGGCCAAACGCCCCGCCAACAGCATCCTCTCCACGAAGAAATTCACGACTACGACCGGCAAGCTCATGCCCCCCTGGCAGATTGCTCTCCAGGAATACATCCAAGACCACCTCGCCGCCACGCTTTAGTCGCCACCATCGCCTCGTCCTTGGAAGCTTTTGAGAGGGGGATTGGGGGACTC
>CAYGXB010000118.1:0-8981 GCA_964353605.1 uncultured Bacteriovoracaceae bacterium | reverse complement strand
GCTCGCCGCGCGGGTCGAGCACCTCGACGATGAACGCGTCCTCCCAGATGTGCATGCCGTTCTTGTAGGGACACTCGAACGCCACGCCGGGTCCGTTCATCTCGGAAAGGCCGTACGAATTGAAGGCGTCCATGCCGAAGAACTTCTCGATTTTCCTGCGCGTCTCCTCCGAGTGCGGCTCTGCGCCCACGATGGCGATCCGCATGTGGGCCAGCTCCTTCTTCGGATCGATGCCCATGGACTCCAGGGTGTCCGCCAGGTGCAGGGCATAGCTCGGTATGACGTGGATCACCGTGACCTTGAAGTCCTTGAGGAACTTGAGCTGCCGCTTCGTATTGCCCGGGCCGGTCGGGATGATGAGGCAGCCGATCCGCTCCGCGCCGTAATGCAGCCCGAGACCGCCCGTGAAGAGCCCGTAGCCGATCATGTTCTGGAAGACGTCGCTGGCGCGTACCCCGACCATGTACATGCACCGCGCCACGAGTTCGGTCCACATGTTGATGTCGTTGATGTTGTGGTACACGACCGTCGGCGTGCCCGTCGTGCCCGAGGAAGAGTGCAGCCGCACCAACTCATCCAGCGGGATAGATACCATGCCGTACGGGTAGGCGTCCCGCAGGTCCTGTTTCGTAGTGACCGGCAGCTTGCGGATGTCGCTGAGGTCATCGATGCCATAGTCGCCCAGCCCCATGTCCTTGTAAAACGGGGCTTCGACCGCCCGCTTTATGGTCTCCTTAAGCCGTGCGAGCTGGAGCGCTTCGAGCGCCCCGCGCGGCAGGGTTTCCATCTTTCCGTTCCAGTACACGCGACAACCCCCTTGATAAGTCTTGCAAGTCGTGTAAAGGGATAGCAGAAGAGTATGATCAAGTCAAAGCGTTAAGGGGAGTGCTATGAAGATATGCATGATCGGAAGCGGCTATGTGGGCCTTGTGACCGGCGCATGCCTGGCCGAGATGGGCAACGACATCATCTGCGTCGACGAGGACGTCTCAAAGATAGAAACCCTCCGCAAGGGCGAAGTTCCCATCTATGAGCCCGGCCTCAAGGACCTCATCGTCCGCAACCTGGAGGAGAAGCGCCTCACGTTCACCCTCGACCTCGAGGAGGGGGTGAAGAACAGCCTGCTCTGCTTCATCTGCGTAGGCACGCCGCAGGACAAGGACGGCTCCGCCGACCTCTCCTCCGTACTCCGGGTCGCCTCCCAGATCGGCGAGCTCCTGGACGAATACAAGATCATCGTGGACAAGTCCACGGTCCCGGTGGGCACTGCCGAGAAGGTCAGGGACACCATCCGCGTCAAACTGGAAGCCCGCGGTTTGGCATCGGTCCAGTTCGACGTGGTCTCCAACCCGGAATTTCTGAAAGAGGGCAACGCCATCCAGGACTTCATGCGCCCGGAGCGGGTCATCATCGGCACGGACAACGTCCGCACCGCGGCCATCCTCAAGGAGCTCTACGCCCCCTTCATCCGCACCACGAACAACCCCGTGCTCATCATGGACAACCGCAGCGCCGAGCTCACCAAGTATGCCTCCAACGCCTTCCTGGCCACCAAGGTTTCGTTCATCAACGAGCTCGCCATCCTGTGCGACAAGCTCGGTGCGGACATCGCCCATGTGCGCGAGGGCATGGGCACCGACGAGCGTATTGGCCCTCGCTTCCTGCTGGCAGGTCCCGGCTTCGGCGGCTCCTGCTTGCCCAAGGATGTTCAGGCCCTCATCGCCACCGCCAGGAGCTGCAACCACACCCTCGAAATCTGCGAGGCCACCTGGCGGGCCAATCAGCGGCAGATGCGCTCCTTCGCCCAGAAGATCCTCGACTTCTATGCGGATCAACGAAACACCACCATCGCCGTCTGGGGGCTCACCTTCAAGCCCAAGACCGACGACGTGCGTGAATCCCCCGCCCTTTACGTCATCGAGGACCTCCTCAGCCACGGCATGAAAATACGCGCCTTCGATCCCAAGGGCATGGAGAATGCCCGGAATGCGCTCGGCGACCGCATCACCTACGCGCACGACAGCTACGACGCCTTGGCCGGCGCCGACGGCCTAGCCATCATCACCGAGTGGAACATGTTCAAGAGCCCGGACATGGAGCGCATCAAGCAGCTCCTCAAGACCCCCGTCATCTTTGACGGCCGCAACCTCTTCAACCCCGAGGAGATCCGGGAGCTCGGCTTCTCCTACTTCGGCATGGGCCGCGGGTAAAGGAAAAAAAGATCGCCCCCCATCCCCCACCCCTCTTGCCCCCATCCGGGGTCCAGGGGGGCCAATGGCTTCGCGGGCAGGATCCCCGACGGGTGAAGATGGCAAGGGCTGGATCATATCAGGTAAGCAGAAGGGTGAAAAAAGAAGGACGGGAAAGCTCCAGGATGGTGAAAGTGGGTCACCTCCGCGGTTTTTCCCCGGACGTATGAACGGGGTATGCCGCGCGAGTCTATGCCGGCCAGGAACAGCGCTCCAGGTCCTATCCGATGGCCAACCTCAGCACGCCCCGGCATAGGCACGGACAGCGCATAGAGTGGAACCCGTAGCGCGGTTCCACGGCCTTGCCGAATTCTTACCAGGTGATCAGGCGGACTCTTCACGGCTGCAGCGCCCTTGTGCATGACAAGATTCAGAATTCAGTAGTCAGCATCCAGGAATCAGCATAATGAGGCCGGCTAAGACCTTCGAGGACTTAAGGGACGTCCCGTCACCCCAAACGTCTATTGACTTTCACTGAATGTAGCATAATATATCGAGGTATGTGTGTTTCTTCATTTGATAGCAAAAAATAGTCAGAGGATTATGATGTTCTGTATTTTTCCAAGAGTAATCCTTCTTTTTAAAAAGTGACTTACAAGGGGGATAAATATGGGTCAGAGAATTGAAGAAAATGTTTATCGCAGGCTGGGTGAAAAGATTGATAACCTGACAGTGAAAGCACCTTGGAATGAGACATTCCACAACATCCTAAAAGAACTGTATACTCCAGAAGAAGCGGATGTGGTGGTTAAAATGCCATATACGCTCTCCTCTGTCGAGAGAATCGCTCGGGTAACGAAGGTTGAAAAGGCCCGTTTGAGCAATATCCTGGAAAAGTTGTGCAAGAAAGGTCTGGTCATGGACATGTGGAATGAGAAGGACAGCCAATATTATTATATGCCGTCTCCTATGATGATAGGGATATTTGAATTCACCATGATGAGAAGAGAGGACAATCTAAACACCAAGGAATGGGCGAGACTGTTTCATGGATACATGCAAGGCGATGATACTTTCTATGCAGCTAATTCTGCTCACGGAGAACAGATTTCCATAATGAGGGTGATACCAATCGAAGAGACTATAAAACCAGACGAACACATAGAATTTTTCGATTATGAAAAAGCCTCATCATTCATAGAAAAAGCCCAGAAATTTGCCATTGGTTTTTGTTCCTGCAGAAATGAAAAATATCATAGAGGTGAAAAGGATTGTGATGCTCCCTTGGAAAGCTGCAGTATTTTCGATTTGGGCGCAGAAATGTCGATAAGGAATAACTTGGCCAGGGAGGTATCGAAATCTGAAATGCAGGAAAATTTTGCCCGATCACGAGAACTTGGTCTTGTATTATGTTCATGGAACATTAAGAAGCCTTTTTCTATCTGTCACTGCTGCAAATGCTGTTGTAATTACCTGGCGGGAGTGAACAAGTTTGGTTATACGAATTTTATCAATACTTCTCATTTCATATCAAAAATTGATGAAGGTCTCTGCAAAGGTTGCGGCACATGCGTGGATATATGCCCAGTCAATGCCATAAGCCTGATATCTGCAAATGACCCAAAAAACAAAAAGAGAAAGAAGGGTCGTGTTAATAATGAAATATGTGTAGGGTGTGGAGTATGTGCACTAAGGTGTGCTACAAGTGCCATCGAGATGATAAATCGTGGCAGCAGGGTTATTCATCCAGAAACACTGTTTGAGCAAGCGATGTTAGCAAGTCTTGACAAAGGTAATCTCCAGAATCAGATATTCGACAACCCGCAAAGTGTTACCCAGAAATTCATGAGACCACTTATCGGTGGGTTTCTGCGACTTCCACCGGTCAAGAGAGCTCTCATGAGTGATAAGTTCAGATCCTCATTCTTGGGTCTCATGAATATGGGTGCTAAAATTCAAGGCAAAGGATGGATAACTGAATTATAACGGGACGAGAAAGAAAGGTGCAGGTCTTGAATCATGACTCTCAAAAAAATTCCGCCCCAATGTCAAGAATCAAAACCTGATACCTTTGTGTGCTTTTCCCTCCTGGCCGTCTGATCCTGTCGACGCTCCTGCACGTCTTTCAGCAGTCTCTGAAAATCCAGGGACCCTTTGAGAAGCCTGGCACCCACGTCGCGCAGCCGGTCGACGGTTTCCGGAGGAAGGCGGAAGGACGTGGGGAGGTTCTTGAAGTAGTGGCGCTCCGCTACGTCCTCCAGGGTGTCGAAGCTGATCACGATGGGATAGAAATCGACGACAACGGCAGGAGCCCCGGGGAGTTTCGCCCCGGGCTTCTGGGTCTGGAGGGCCTCTTCACAGTCCAGTCTCGCCTGAGCATCCTTTTCCCATTGGGCGAGATTCAGCTTCAACAGTTCGATGGTCTCGAAGGAGTAGTTATCCATGGGCACACTGGCCGTGGCTGTGAGGACCTCCTTCCATCCTGGGGCGCTTTCCTTCCGGTCCAGCCCGAGATCCGGCTCTGTTTTGGCGTTCACCACGATAACAACGACCTTGCGGACGAGGTTCCTGTTGATCATCCGAATGACACTCCACGGGCCGTCCGTCGATGTCACGGCATGGAGGGGTTCCCGCAGTCCGATATTGTCGGCGATGCCGCCGTCGAGGAGATGGATGAACGGCCTGTTCTTTGAGTCCAGATAAGAGCGCGCCTGCATGGCCCGGGCAAAGCGCCGCGCCGAGACGTCCCGGTCGGCCATGGCATTTTTCACCCACAGGGGCTCCTCATAGCTGCATCCGCCCGCATAGTTCCTGAGGGTTATGGGGCTTAAGAGAACGGGGAAGGCGGACGAAGCGGCGACGGCCCTGGCAAGGGGGAACTCGGAAAGATCCGAACAGAGAAGATCGAACTGGTCCTGGGTGAATTCGAAGCGGGTGCCCTGGGACATGTCCGTGGCGTTGATCAGGATATAGGGACGCCGTCCCTTCTTCGAGAGGTCTTTGAAGGTGGCATGGTTGAAGATGTGTTCATCGTAGTACTCGGCGGCCAGGTCGATCCGGTCGAAGGAGGGAGAGGCGAGGCGGAACCAGTTCACAGGCGAAAAGAGCTGCCGCGTGAGTCCCCCCTCGATGTCCTTCTTCAAGAAGCGGGACTCGAATTCGCTGAACACCCTGTCCCCGTAAAGTACGTAGTAAGCGGCGGTGAAACTCCCCCCGGAGACGGAAGAGATGACATCCACTTCATCGAGGAGGCGTCGTGTCTTTCCCTCCCAGCGGATCTCCGTTTTTTTGAGCTCTTCCAGGACGCCGTAAGAGAGGGCCGCGGCGCGGGTGCCGCCACCGGAGAAGGCGAGGATCACGAAGAGGCTATCCGAATTTTCCGGCGAGGACAGATTTCCAAAGCTGTATCCATTGGTCCGGTCATACTGTTCCAGTTTGGCGTTGATCGGGTAGCGGGCACAGGCGATGAGGCAAACAACCAGGACCATCAAAACAATTGTTTTACCGTTTTTCAAAGATCACCTCCATGGGTTTGACCATGGTTGTCCGCTGAATCTTTAGCGTAAGCGTGCTTGGTTTATAGTCCTGTTTTCCGCCGAGGCTGAAGGTGTGCGTGCCTTCTTCCATTCGCAGGGTTGTGTTCGTAAACCCACCCTCTTCGCCGTCGATCAAGACGCTTCTCGTTTCGGGGAATTTCACGGTGACGAATTCCATGGTACTCCTCCTTGTTTTACCATAATCGCCGTATGAGGCACGCATGAGCCGGATTTACTGCGGTCCCCGTGAGGTTCCAGGAGCAGCTCTTTCTTCTTCACCATGCAAGCCGGATTTCCTGTTCTTTGACAATAATAACGATCTGTCGCTATGGTTTCCTTAATCGATCCTTCCCCTCAGTCAACCACTCCAGATCTAATTTTGCAAGCGTGAGCGTCTCGCGATAATCGTATTTCCCTGCCTCGAATAATACCAGAATCGTAAAGTCCGACAGCACGCCAATCTGGGAATAGCATGCAGGACCGCTATAGATTTCTTTAACGACCTTCCAAGTTCCACCCTCATCATAACTCATGCGCAGGGTCAAATGTCCCCGTGAAGAGTAATTCGGATTGGTAAAGAGAACCCGATTGCGTGTTTGTGTAGCCGTATTCGTAAAGCGCAGTATCGATCCTTGGGTCTCGGCCTCGGGGAGGTCCTTCTGATAATACCCCGTCTTCCATGTCTCACCCCTATCAATGCTCCATCCGATGTATCTATTTCCGCCCCGCTTGGAGCGGCAGTTTATGCATAATGAGCCGTTTGTCGCCTCGAACGCTTGCGGTTCCTCTCCAGCCCCGAGATCGCCTCCCTTATGCCAGGTGAGACCATGGTCGTCGCTATAGATTACATGGGCGCCTTTCTTGGATCTACCTGAAAAATAGTAGGAGGGAACGATCAGTCTTTTACTGCGCAATTGAATACCGTTGCCGGGACCTGTCCCATATTCCATGCAAAGAGGTGAAGCATCGCAGCCCAAACCCAGATTCAGTTGCTTGGTGATATCAAGCGGCTCGGACCAGGTTTTTCCATAGTCCTTGCTGCTCATCGTATAGACCTGTTTGTTGTCTCTGCAAAAAGACAACCAAACGGTCTTGGTAGCCGTATCGAAAACCGGACAGGGATTTCCTGCAGCATGACTACCGAAATCGACTAAGGTTATTATGTCGCTCCAGGTTTTTCCTCGATCGGCGCTGCGTCGCATGACGAGATCGATATCGCCCCAATCCAACATCGCATCTGCCCTTGATTCGCAAAATGCCAGGATGATATCCTTACCGGTTTCATCGGTAACGACCAGCATGGATGGAATCCGATACCCTCGGCCTGCTTGCATGCCTGGTTTGAAGAGAATCTGGTGTTCAACCCCCGCTGCCCATTGGGGATTCCACAACAGCACGGTGCATCCGAATGCAGCGAAGACAAACAGGAAGGCGAATCCGGTTGCGGGCAATCCGCGCATGATGCGTACATACTTCTGGGATTTCCAGAGGTCCCGAATAGCCTTGATGCCGCCGATCAGGAGAAGACACCCATAGCCAATGAATGGAATGGAAAGGGGGATCAATTCAACCATGCTGAGCGTATCGATCACCCACAGAAGAAGAGACCGGTAGATGATCAGCACCCCAATGCCGGCGATGATATTCCAGATGGACCAACCCCAAACCCAGATTGTTTTAACGGTTTTATTCCTGATTTTTTCAGACGGGTACCCGCGCAATGCCCCTGTCTTGACGGACATGACAGCCGTGATCGTGCTGTATGCTGCACCGCCGAGGAGCAAGGTCGCAAAGCCCGCGAGGATCCATTCGCTTTCGGCAATGATGAGAAATTCTCCCCCGAAGGACGTGACGAATACATAGAGAACCAATGCAAACAGACACGCCAAGACAATCTGCACAATACCTAAGAAAATATCGCGCTTGGAAATTTTGGTCGAGTCCTGATCATGTTCCGGCATGGTATTGTCCTTTATGATTTTTAATGTCGATTGTAGGGAAAGCCATATGAGGAGTCAATACGCATCTCTCCACCAGCAACCTGGCGTTGCTGGGGCGGCATTGGGTGGAAGCTCAATCCCTCAACCCACTTCGATCTCTATGGGGGCCAAGCATCAGTCGGAGCTGGGGAGCACGTGAAGCCTCTTCAACCGAGGAGACATCAGAGCGTTTGGCTGGACGCAGTTCGGCAGGGAGAACGGGTGCATGGGAGATGTTGTCCGGCAAAGCTCCAGAAAACTAACCCCCTTGACTTATCATGTTTTTTGATTATCATTAGAAACATAGGCACTGTTTTGAACATGCCATGTAATTAAAACATAAATCGGGAGGTTTCTATGCAAAAGATCACCTTGTCGGGAATCATCGTGTTTATCGCAGCCATGCTGGGAGTTTCAGGCGCCTGGGCGCTCGATCTATCCGGCAAAGTCCTCAGTATCTTAGAGGAGAAGCCTATCCAAGGTGCCACCGTTGAATTGTGGTACTATGAGAGTGGTTCCAAACTAAACACCGTGACCACCCCTGCTGATGGCTCTTTTTTCTTTAACGGTCTCGCGTCTAACGGACAAGGACATTATCAGCTTATAGGAAAGAAAGACGGATTTATCGGTGTGAGCTCAGACACCCTGAACCCTTACGACAACATAACCGATTTCATCCTCAATCTCATACCCTCAGATCAATTGGATACTTTCTTACCGGGAATCGATGAGGATGCCGGATATGTCCTCGGCTACATCGGGTTAACGAAAGCCATCGACACCGGCGTCGAGGGCGTTTCCATCTCGGTGACCGGGACCATCCCATCGAACATCATATATCTCGATGAGGATTACCTGCCGTGGGACAATGCCTACACATCCAAGCTCGGCGTGTTCATTATCGTTGTCAACACCTTCGATACCCCCGACCCCGCCATGGTGCCGGATGGCTATCCACTCAGTTGGAAGGATATCATCATCAAGGGGCAGAAGGATGGGTGGTTCGTCGCCTCCGGCCCCTCGACACGGGTGTTTCCGTTCAACGCCACGGAGGGAAAGATCGTCACCATGTACCAGACGAGGGGTGAAGAGCTGAACAATTCGAGCGGGGAGGAGGACGGCGGCGATGATGGCGGTGGTGGACGCGGCTGCTTCATCGCAACGGCAGCCCTCGGCTCCTGACCATACATGTGGGAAAGGTTTTTCTTTGATTGATCAGGGGGAGAGAAAGCCGCACCTCTTTGCCGCGAAGATGCTCCCCCTGAAGTAAGGGGGAT
>CAYGXB010000117.1:0-8997 GCA_964353605.1 uncultured Bacteriovoracaceae bacterium | reverse complement strand
GGTTGACGGCCTGGCGGGCCAGCAAAGCCGCGCCCAGGGCGCCGATGATCTGCGGGTCGGCCTTTTCCATGGACGTGATCTTGAGACCAAGTGCGGTTTCCAGGGCTGTGAACATGCCCTGGTTCTTGGCCACCCCGCCGGTCATGGTGACCTCCCTGTCCAGCTCCACGCCGTTGGCCAATGCCGCTACGCGGTGAGCCAGGGATTTGTGCAGACCGCTCACGATGTCGGCCAGGTCCTTGCCGGCATTGATGAGCGAGATGATCTCGGTCTCGGCAAAGACCACGCACTGGTTGGAGATGGCTACCGGGTTCTTGGCCTGGAATGATATTTCGCCCATGTCCTGGATTTGAACCCCCAAGGCACCGGCCATGACCTCCAGGAACCGGCCCGTACCCGAGGCGCAGCGGTCGTTATAGGCAAAGCGCACCACGTTGCCGCTATCGTCCAGTCTTATGGCCTTGGCATCCTGGCCGCCGATGTCGATCACCATGTGTACCTGGGGCATGAGCCACTGCGCCCCTTTGCCGTGACAGGTGATTTCGGATTCCACAGCATTGGCAAAAGGGATCGAGTTCCGGCCGTACCCGGTACCTACACAATAGGCGATATCGGCTTGTGTCAGACCGGCCTGAGCCAGGACCTTGTCCATGATCTCTTTGGCCGACTCCGCCGGATCGGGTTTGGAAAAGATTACCTGTGAGGCGATAATATCACCGTCCTGCATGATGACGGCCTTGGTGCTCAATGAACCCACATCACAGCCAGCTACATACATCACTTTTCTCCCATCTTTTCTTTGGCTATTACAGCCGCGCCTAGGGCACCGATAATCTGGGGATCCACCCTGAGTCTACGAATTGGTACATTCAGTTGTTTTTCCATGGCCTGCACCACGCCGATGTTCTTGGCCACGCCGCCGGTCATGCATACATCCTTCTCCACCCCGACCGCCTTGGCCAGGATGGCGACTCTCGCCGCCATGGCCTCGTTGATGCCGGCCGCCAGGTCGGCCTTGGGTGTATTGGTATTGAGGTGCACTATGACCTCGGCCTGAGCCCAGGCCGTGCACGTGGCGGCCAGGTTGATGGGGCTGCGTGACTGGGCCGAGATCTCGCCCAACTCAGAGAGCTCCAGGCCCAAGAGTTTGGCCATGACTTCCAGGAAGCGGCCCGTGCCCGAGGCACACTTGTCGTTGGTAAAGAACTTGACGATATTGCCCTTGGCATCCAGGCGCGTGGCCTTGCAGTCCTGACCGCCGATGTCGATGATAGTGCGCACCGAGGGTAACAGATAACGCGCCCCCTTGGCATGGCAGGCAATCTCGGAAACGGACTTGTGCACGAACGGGATACGCTCGTGGCCGTAGCCCGTGCCCACGCAGAAGCCGATGTCCTGCATGGTGAGCTTGGCGGCATCCAGGGCCTTGTCCATCACCTCGGTGGCCGACTTGGCCGGATCGAACGAGGATCGGATGAGCGCATGGCTGATGATGCGCGTGTTATTGAAGATGACCGCCTTGGTGGTCAGCGATCCGACATCACATCCGGCTACGATCATGAACCGATCCCCCGCACCTGCATGAATTCGCTGATCTTGTCCACGCAAGCCTCCCATGAGGCGACCCGGTCATCGAAGGCATCGGCAAAGAGCAGCATGGTGGGCAGGCCGGCGCGCTCGGCGTCGCGCTGCAGGAGCTTGTTGATGCCCCAACTATTGCGGCAGCCCATGCTGCCGATATAGACTGCCAGATCGGGTTTCATGAGCTTGGTCATGCAGAAGAGATCGTCGCGCCACATGCCGGGGGCGTCGTAAGGACCGCGCAGCTGCTTAGTCATGGGCATGCGGGAATTGATGCCCACGAGCGAATCGATCATGGTGTCCATGTTGGTGGTGTCGATCTTGTAGGTCTCTTCTTCCCGGCCATTGGCATACGCGATGCCCTGATTGAAGAAGGTGAAGATGAGCGTAGGCATGAGGCTGATGTCCTGGTCGTCCATCCATTCCCAGAAACGGCCATCCGTGGTGTAGTGGTCGATATAGCACATTAAGAGCCGGGCGCGTTCCTTTTTCGAGCGTGTACCGGCCCAGCCCTTGGATGCGTTTTCCCGTACGGTCTTGACCATGGATTCGAGTACGGCGGTGTACGATTTGCGGCCCGACATGCTCATACGGCCGCCGTAGGCCATGAGATCGAAGATGGGCGGCATAGGGCAGGGTACCAGGCGCGCTAGGTCATAGAGCTCGATGGTGAGCTCGTCCTGGCGCTGGGTCTCCTCGAGGACCTCCCGGAGCCGGTTTTCGTTCAGACGCGTGCCGGCCTGTTCTTCGACGAACGCGATCATGGCGCGGTAGTCCTGGCGTTGATAGTCGTCGACGCGTTTGCCCGTGAGCTTGCCCGGGAAGTTGCACTGGAAGAAGGGGAGATCGAGGTAGGAGGACATGAACTGGACGGCGTTGGCGTTGGTATCGCAGATGCCGGCCGCGGTACAGATGAGGAAATCGGGCTTTTCGGTCAGGCCCGCCAGATAGGCGCCGAATGATCCGCGCTGCGCCGAGCAGGAGGTCTCGGTGAACCCGATTTCGCAGCAGTAGTCCATGTATTCGGCTGTGCCCTTTTTGAGCGCGATGGTGGCGGCCACGGTCATGGGCTCGGCCCATACCGGCACTACATTGTCAAAGGCAAAGAAGAGCTCCTTGGCCGTGACAAAGGTGCCGATGCAGATTTTTTTCCCCTGTTCGTGCGCCGTCATGACCTCGTCGAAGTATTCCTTGAGCATCTTGAAGAACAGTATGCCCGGCTCGCCATGCCGCAGGAACGTATTGAGCACGACCCGGAAATTCGGCAGGACCCGTTTGAGGCCCTCGAACTCCTTGGCCGTTCCATCGGCGGCCTTGCTGCCGGCATTGAAGATGCTCCAGAGCATCCAGTCGTAGTTATATTCGCGCGTTTCCTTTTTCATGAGTGTACTCCTCTCACACGCCGGACATGCTTAATACCGCCCCGGATTTGATGCGCCGGATGTAGAGCCGGGCGCGTTCCTTGAGGACGTCGAGGTCGGTCTTGCGGGCGATGAATTCCAGCGGATCGAGCGCTGCGGCGTGAAAGAGGGTCAGCGCATCGATGGCCCGCTGCCGTTCAGCCAACATGCGGCTGTCGTCCAGGGCGATGTCGCGCATGACTTCCCGTGCTACCACTTCTCTATCGATTTCGCACATATGCGTTCTCCTTTAAGCAATGCGTTCCATGAATGCATCCACACGCATCCTGATTCGGCCGGTCTCCACCAGCGGGCCGTACTCGCGTTCGAGGCGCATGCAGGGTATGCCGGCGGCCTCGAGATCGCGTTCCAGCACCCCGTTCTCCGAGCCGTGCAGGTCGCAAAAACGCACGTTCTGGAGGATTATGCCGTCCACCTGGGCCTGCTTGATGACGCCCAGGATGTAGGCGCGCCGGTCCTTGTAGTACCCGAGCATGCGCGGACAGATGCTGTGATTGAGGTTATGCGATGCCAGGGCATGGACAGGGTCATCCTGCTCATCCACCAGGCTGTCATGCAGGCGCGAACCGAAGCAGACGGTATCGGCCACGACAACTGCGCCGGAGTCTTCCAGCACCTTGACAAACTCGCAATCATCGCTGGCGCTGCCGATCAACATGAGGCGTTTCCTGTTGTCCAATACCGGGGCGGCCTTTTCCAGGTCGGCAATGATATCCTTGAGCAGCCGGTTATACTCCTCGCGCGGGATGGCATGACCGGCGATCAGAATGGCAAGGGCATCCTCGCCCGTGATGGGGACCTCTTTCCGATACCGGAGGGCATCGAGCTTCTGGAGGAGGATGCGGCCTTCATTGTAGAGTTTGATGGATTTTTTCAAGGCCTCACTCGATATATTCGCCTTGAAATGCTCTTCGAGTGTGGCGATCATCTCTTGTAGTTCCTCGGTGTAAAATTGGATGCTGTAGTCCACGGCCTTGTGGGGTACGGAGAAATACTTGTAGTAGGCCGGCACTGCGCCGGGATAGTCGTCACCGGCCTTTCTCCAGCACTCTTCGAGCCGGCGCATGGAGTCGCAGCCGTTCGAGATGATGGCGCCGTCCAGGAATTTGTACGCCCCCTCGCCGGCCAGCTGCAGCATGCACTTCGGGAAGCTGCAGTTCACCGGGCCGAAATAGGAATCGCCGATGGAGAGCGACGTGGTCCCGATGCCCCGTACACGGTAGGGGAGGAGTCCCGCGGCATGCATGATCTCTTCGGGTATGAAGGTGCATGTGTACCCGAGAACTTTCTTGCCATCGTTCTTCCACTGTGTGATGAATGCATTCTCCAGGTGCGTGGCCGCCGCTTTCAATTGGTCGATCATTTTTCACCCCCGGCCAGAGCCAGCGTGGCCCTCAGCGTCTGCATGGCCTCAGCCTGTTCTGCGCTCTCGTATCCCCCGTCCGGGCTCAACAACTCGCACATCCCCTTGATAAAGGCCGGCATGACGGCGGGGGCCAAGGGTTTGAAGGCCTGCACCAGGTCGGTCACCAGCCACTGGGCGGTCTCCGCGATTGCCTGTTGATCCAGGGAATCCGCGACCCCGCTCGCCAGGCTCAGGAGGAAGTTCGGTTTAAGCGCATGGATGCGGTTGAGGATCCTGCAGGCACTATTGATAAGATCGGCGATCTCGTAGTTATCCAGGTCGGAGAGGCTTTCGGATAGGGCGGCCTGGAACTCGTTCTGGCCGAGATCCTCGTACACGCGCAGCTTACGCGCCCTGGCCTTGACGGCCGAAGTCTTGACCGACCCCATGGATGCCAGGTAGGCCAGCGTGATGTCGGGATTGTCGTGAAGCGCATCCGCGACGGCCTGGGCGATGGAGAGCTTGTCCTCGGCCAGGATGATGCGTGCCTTTTTGGTAAGCTCGGGGTTCATCTGCGGCAGGCAAGCCTTCAGGACATCGGTGAGGTAGATCTGCATCAGGGGCTTGCCCCCCTTGCCGAGCAGCAGGCTGCCGGTGTGGATTCTTCGCAGCACCTCCTGGAACGTCGTGATGAGCCTGGCGGTATCAACGCCGTTCACACCCTTGACCAGCGAAAGCACGATATCGGCCAACAGGTCCGGTCCGATGGCCTTTTCGATCGGCACCAGGACCTCTCGTGACGCCTTGATGAGGATATTGATGAGCGGGATCAGGGTCGCGACCATTGTTCCGACCTTGGCTGGATATTTCCACAGCTCTGCATTGAAGGCCTGAACGGCCTTGAGCACATACGGTTCCGAACCTTCGACCATCTCCATGATCTCGCCGAAATCGAGGTTCTCCAGGAAGGCCCGGATGGATGCTCCCCGATCCTCGCCCTGACCTGAAATGCTCCCGGCATGTGCGGCATTGAACGAGGCGGCCAGCAATGTGACAAGTCTGGCTGCATCGGCCGGGATGGTCTCCGGCGCCGATCCGCTCTTGCCGTTCGCGCCTTCGATCCGCGCGAGCACCCACTGCACGGGGGACGATAGCTTTTGCTTGATCCTGCTCGTGCCGGACCATTCCTTCACAATATTGCCGGCCACGGCGGCCACCATGCGCGCCGTGCCCCTGGTCCGTATACAATTGCCGCCGATACGGCCGATCACTGCGTAGATTTGGTTCTGATACGTGCCGTCCATCATTCCTCCTTTGGCGTTTTCGATCTCCACTCGCCGTACGTTTATTTCGCCAGGCGACCAAGCCGCTTCATGAGCCGACGCTTGAGGAGTCTGCCGGACCAGGCGAGGAGACCCAGCTGCTGGTCCAGGACGGCATCCGCCAGGTTGAGCGTAGCCTCGCTCAGCGCGGGCTTGTCGATGTCGGCGATGACATCGGAGACAAAGGAGCTCAAGAGGGCGGGATCTTCCCGACTGAGCGCGTTGACCCATGTGGTGCATGCATTTATGACTAGAGCAATTGCCCGCGGTCCCTTTTCGATCGCGGCCACTTTCAACTCCGGGGAGGCATTGAGCAGGTTATGGAAAAGCGTTGCCACTGCGTGTATGGAATCCTTGAGACCATCTTTATCGATATCTTCCATGATGCTCCCGACAAAGCCCTTGACGAGCTCCGGCTGAAGCTTCTCACTCACTTCCCTTGCCAGCTCCCCTATCGCGGCTGCGCAGGCATTGATGAAGGCGGGCAGGGAGCCCAGGATGCCGAATATGACCTCCAGATCCTGCCAGAGGACCGTCTTGACCAAAGAACGCGCCCCATCGACCGTGATACTTTTCAAGTGTTCCCGCAGTCTGTCCTTGACCAGCGGTGTCCTGAGGATCTCTCTCATCAAGCCGCTCATGGCAGGTCTCCTTCCTGCATGGCCTCGTGCCATACCCGCTGGAAAATCGGGGCCAGCCCTTCAATGAGGGGGCGCAGATTCAAAATTGCCCGGCGCAGGGTCTCCTTGTCGATGTCCTCGAGCATGGAACCAAGAAAGCCTTGCAGGAGTTCCAGGGAGAACTTTTCATTGACTTGAAGAAGGAGCTCATCCAAGGTTCGGATTAGGGTGTTGGCAATGGCAGGCAGCGCCCCGAGCACGCCCAGCGTGAATTCGACATCCTGCCATAAAATCGCCTTTACCAATGCTCGCCCGGCATCGGGATCGATGCTCTTCAGCACATCCCGGATGTCATCCTTAAAACCCGGCTTCTTGAGCAGCTCCATGATGATCCTGCTGCCCGCATCTCTGCTATGATCTTCACACATATGTGCCTCCTTCATGGATTGCCTCAGTCATGGGTGCAAGATAAAAAGCTCAAACCCCTCACCCCCCGAGTCTTCAGAAGGGCCAAGGGGGTTCGGGGGAATTCAGGCTTTTTCATGTTTTCATGCATGGCTAAAGCGTCGTGCAGTTGAAATAGTAGCGGGCCGCCTCCATCTGGCAGAGCTGTTTGCCGCCCATCCAGAGCTGGATGATCTTGATGTCGCGCCAATGCTTCTCGATGTCCCACTCGCGGTCCGCGCCATAGACGCCGAGGACGTCCATAGCTCGGCCGAAGTTCTCGACCGCTTTGTCTGAAACGAAGTCCTTGATGTTGCGGATCTTGGCGATCACCTCCTCGTCATGGATGGGCTTGCCGTAGGGTTTGTTGCGGCGGTCGCCGATACAGGCTGCCTCATATCCTACGATGCGGCAGATGTCGATGTCGCCGGCGATGCGGCCGATGACCCCGGCCACGGCATCGTTCTCCTTGAGAGGCCGGTTGCGGTAGGTATGCGTGGAAACGAACTCGTAGAGCCGCTCGTAGAGATTGAGCATAGCGCCGGTTAAAAAGCCGATGCTGCCCACCTGGCCCCAGGGGATGCACTCGGCAAAGGTCTGGGCGTCCTTACCCGGACCATGTGCGCGGTACCAGGAGGGCACGCGCACGTTGTCGAACCAGATATCGCTGTTCTTGTCCGCAGCCATGCCGGCCTTCTCATAGGGGTTGCCCTCGCTTACCCCAGGGGTATCGGCTGGTACGAAGATGATGGCAAAGTCATTGACATCGCTCGATCCGGGTTTCGTGGTGCACGGCACGCCGAAGAGCTTGGAGATGCCGCCCGAGTTCGTCGGCCAGAGCTTGTGGCCGTTGATCACCCACTGATCGCCTTCGAGGCGGGCCGTGGTGCGCAGCGTCTTGCCCTTGAGGAGACCTATGTTCTCGATATCCGCCCCGCCCTGCGGTTCGGTCATGGCCAGCGCCGAGAAGACCGCCTTATCCGCGTTGCAGTACAGGGGGGCGAATTCTTTGGCCAACCGCCAATTGACGTGCGGCTCGACCAGGATGGTGGTGAGCGGCCAGAGGGAGGCGAGGAAGGCCACCGCTATGGCGGTATCGGCCCGGCCCACCTCTTCGCTCATGGCATAGACGATGCGGAAGACATAGTCCGAATGGCCGAGGCCCCAGCCGCCGACTTCCTCCGGGAAGAGTGACTTCTGGAGGCCGAGTCCGGCCATGATCTTGTCGAAGGCAGGGCCGATGAGCTTGTGTTCCTTCCAGTCCTCGTCGTACTGGCGGCGGTAGGGCATCACTTCCTTCTCCGCCCAGTTCCTGATGACCCTCCGGAAGTGTTTCTCCATGGGGGATATGGCTTCCATTGACCGGGAAAATTCATCAAAGTGTTTCATGGCTCACTCCTTAGATCTCGTTGCATTGGTAGAAGAAACGCGCTATGTCCATCTTGACCGGGACATCGGCGCCGATGCCGCAGAGGCAGGACTGTATGGTCTTGATGTCCCGCCAGTGCTTCTCCACATGCCATTCCTTGGCATACCCGGCCGAGCCCATGAGCTCCATGCCCCGGTTCAAGGCGTTCAGGCAGGCCTGCTGGATGCGGCTCCCGAGCATTTGGGCGAAGGTGTAAACGCCTTCGCTCCCTATGCCCCCCCAGTCTTCGGGCTGCGCCATGATGTGGGCCAGACTATAGGAGAGAAGCCTGGCAAGAACGATCTCATCCGCCACCACAGCCAGGACCGAGGCGCACAGCGGGTTCTCCTTCATGATGCTGCCGCCCTTGATGGTTCGTGTTTCGGCCCAGTCGGAGAGGATCTCGAAGAAGTTCATGGCTGCCCCGAGGCTCGTCCCTCCGAGCAGGAGGTTGAGCCAGGCATAGAGCTCCTGGAGAGCGCCCTCCCGGGTGATCACGGCAGACTTGGGGACCTTGACCTTGTCCAGCTTGATGTCGGCGTTCCCGCAACCTTCCAGGCCAGTGGTCTTAATCAGGGAGCCCTTCTTCACCCCCTTGGCGTCCGCCGGTACGAAGGCGAGGCAGGGACTTCCATCCTTGTCCGCGCAGACCACGCAGAGGAGATCTGCGTCCTTGCCGGGGCCCAAAGGTCTGAGATTGTCCCCTGAGATCGAATAGCCGTCCTGGACTGCCTTGATGGCCGCCTGGATCGATCGGCCATGGAACAGCGGCGTTTCCTTATTCGCAACGCCCGGGCCCGGAAGGATGAGGGCGACATTTTTGAGCTGGTCCGCAAAGTACAGCGGAGCGAGCTCA
>CAYGXB010000116.1:0-8999 GCA_964353605.1 uncultured Bacteriovoracaceae bacterium | reverse complement strand
CCGAATACCCAGGAGAATATCTGGGAGCCTCGAAAGGGCTTGTCATCGAAGAGCTCCTCAAGTTCTTGTCTGTCAAGATCAAGCAGGTTGATCATAGGTAATGGCGGGCGAGCTTGAGGGCTTTGTGCTGTTTTGCAATGATTGCCGGCATGTCCTCTCGTTCCCGCATCCTTCCCTTTTCCTTGCGTTATGACCACCCTCGCCCAAGGTGGGTGATGCCGGTTTGCATAGGTATTGTTCGTGGTGCGCCCGACAGGGATCGAACCTGCGACCTTAGGCTCCGGAGGCCTACGCTCTATCCAACTGAGCTACGGGCGCGTCTTTCATCAATTCTTCTTCATCAGATGCGCGACCGCCCCTTCGAGACCAGCTAAGGTCAGCTCAAACATAGGAAATATCGTCTCGATGGCCTCGATGGTCTCGGTGTGCAGCCATGTGTGTGCATACTTCGGATTCAGCCATACACTATGTTTGAACGTTTTGGCAAGAAATTCCAGCCGGTCCATGCTCGGTTTCTGCTGGGGGGAGTTGTAGTAGATGTTCCCATGCCTGCTGTAGAGCTCCCAGGGAGCCATGGAGGCATCGCCCACTATGATGAGGCGTGTCTCCGGGTCGAAGCGGGTGAAATCCTCGATGAAAACCGGCTTCTCATGCCGCTGGGGATCGGCCCATACCCGGGAGTAGATCGTATTATGGAAGTAGAAGAACTTGATATCCTTGAACTGGCTTTTCGCATGGTTGAACAATACCTGCACCACATGCACATAGGGGTCCATGGAGAAGCCGCCGTTGTCGATCATGAGGATCATCTTGAGCTTATCGCGCAAGGCGCGGTCGAAGACAATCTCGATCTCGCCAGCGTTCTTCATAGTCTGGTAGATGGTTTTGTCGATGTTGAGGTTATCCTTCGGCCCGGCAGGCACCATGTGTCGGAGCCTCTGCAAGGCATCCGATATCTGCGCCGGCCCAAGGCGGGTGTCCTGGCTGTAGTCCTTGTACCTCCTTTCCAGGGCGACCTTGATGGCCGATTGATTGCGCGAGGTGCCGCCGACCCGCATGCCACCGGGATGAAAACCCGAGTGACCCACCGGCGATGTCCCCCCCGTGCCGATCCATCTGTTGCCCCCGTCATGCCGCTCCATCTGCTCCGCGAGTCGCTTCCGAAAGTACTCCTCGAGCTCCTGGGGAGTGAGGCGCTGCAACTCCTCCTCGCTCATCCCCAGGAATTCGGACAATATCTTCGGGTCCTTGAGCCACTCCTCGAGCATGGCCAGGATCGCCTTGTCGATCTCATCGCCTACGGGTCCTTCAAGGTCGGCGCCCTTAAAAAAGTGGGCGAAGACACGGTCATAGGTATCGAAATACCGCTCGGATTTGATCATGACCGCCCGGGAGATGCTGTAGAGGTCGTCGAGCGAACAGATGAGCCCTTTGTCCAGGGCCTCCTGGAGGCGGATGAACCCGGTGGGTGAAATGGGGACACCCATGTCTCGCAAGGTGTAGAAGAAATCAACGAACATACACCCTCGAGGATGCTCAATAAACGTTGCCCGTGTAGCGCTGGGCGGTCTTGTAGTCCTCGCTCTTCTTGAAGAGCACACCTAAATACGGAAGCTCCTTCTTCGAGAGGTATTGCGGGTCGAAGTCCGGATCCATGAGGAGGATCCGGATCCAGTTGATGAGCTCCCGTGTCGCCGGCTTCTTCTCGATCCCCTTGATCTCCCTGAGCCGGTAGAAGGTCTCGATAGATGCTGCGCTCACCTTCTGATTGATATCGGGGAAGTGGGCCAGGACGATCTTGCGCATCATCTCGGGATCGGGAAAGGCGATATGGTGGAAGACGCACCGGCCGAGGAAGGGGTCGGAGAGGTCTTTCTTGGCGTTGGAGGTGATGACGATGATCGGTCTGTGCTTGGCTATGAGCGTTCTGTCGATCTCGATGATGTCGAACGACATCTGGTCGAGCACATCGAGGAGATCGTCCTGGAAGTCCGTGTCGGCCTTGTCTATCTCGTCGATGAGAAGAACCACCTTCTCGTCCACAGTGAACGCCTGGCCGATCTTCCCCATCTTTATATAATCCTCGATCCTGCTCACATCCCGCTGCGAGTCGCCGAAACGGCTGTCATTGAGTCTGGTGAGGGTATCATACTGGTAGAGGGCATCCACCGCCTTCATACTGGACTTGACGTTGAGGATGATGAGCGGCAGAGAGAGATTCTCGGCAATCGCATGGGCTAAGAGCGTTTTGCCTGTGCCCGGTTCCCCCTTGAGGAGGAGCGGCATCTGCAGTTTGATGCTCGCATTCACGATCCTGGCCAGCTCAGGATCGAGCACATAACTCTGGGTGCCGGTAAAGGTCTGATGTTCCATATGTCAAGCGCCTCCTATCATTATCTCCAATCCCATAACATAATATTATCCGGGCAGCAATGTTTTCCCCGTTCTCTTGCAGCGGGTGTTGCTTAGAAATATTTCCATCTGATATCGAGGGGGATGAAATATCCGCCAATCGAGCACGCTGAAGATTCAAGAGGGATAGGGGTATGCAGGGATTTACCTGATGGTTCACGCCTGCTTGAGGTGGAGGAGGTAGTACCTGTCGTTTTCCCAGAGGATCTCCAGATGGGGAGCATCCTTCCTCAACAAATCCACCTTATCTCGGTCGTCCGTGGCACAATAGATATCCTTTCCTGAACGATAGAGCGCCATGAATTCGGGGGTAGTGAGAAAATACCGCGCCTTTTCCTCAGGCGAGAGCTTGGAGATGCCAAACCGCAATTCCCCAAAGCGATCCACGATGGGGGTACGCATCTGCGTGTAGAAATCTATGCCATAGAGACACATCTTGTACTGATAGAGCTCCCTGCCAGCAGGGAGCCGCTCCCGTACGGCCTGAACGAGGGGATAGGCGGATCGGTCCGGGGTGACGATATGGGCCACCGGGAAGAGGAGCGCAAGGAGAAAGAGGCTGGCGATAAGGTAGCTGGTGCAGAACCATCCCTTTCCCCATCTCCGCTGGATGATCTCCGGCAGGAAGATGATCAGAATTTGCAAGGCAACCGGAATGATCACCCACGGCCACCATTGCTGGAGAGGGACATGATTATGCCTGAGAAAGACGGGCAGGAATAAGCCGATGATGAAGATGAGGGACTGAAGCAGGATGGGCAGGTGTGTTCCTACTCCCACGACAGTGGCTCGTCCCGAGGCCTCTTCATAGGTCCTGAAGATATGACCGAGAAAAACGGCCAAAGGGGGGAAGAGCGGGGAGATATACGGGACGAGTTTGGACGAGGATACCGAGAAAAACAGGAAAATGAGCCCTGCCCAGGTGAGGAGGAAGAGCGCTTCTTCCTTGCTGAAGACATCTCCCAGCTTTTTCCCGATGCCTTTAAAGGCTGGGAAGAGGAAGGCGAGCCAGGGCATGGTCCCGGCGATGAGGATCGGAATAAAGAAATAGAACGGCTTGTATCTCTCGTGCATCGTGGTTGCATATCTGAGGAAATGCTCCTGGACGAAGAAGAACCAGAAGAAGTCTGGATTGGCCTTTTGCACGAGTATCAGCCAGGGGCCGGCCACGGCGAGCAGGATAAGTATGCCGACGGGGGAGAAAAGCCGTAAAGTATCACGCCACCTTTTCCGGAACATAAGCCAGAGGAAGACGATGGCGAAGGGGAAAACGATCCCGATCAGTCCCTTGGTGAGAAAGGCAAGGGCGCTGGCAAGATAGAGAAGATATATCCATCTTATGTGCTGTTGATTGTGGGAAAAGTACCTGAACCCGGACCATGTGGCGAGGCTGACGAAAAAGGCCAACGGCATGTCGAGGATATGGAGCCTGCCGATGGCAAAATGGTACACTGAGGCACTGAGCACAGCGGCTGCATAAAGCCCGCTTTTCTGATCATGGAAGTATGTGCCCATGCTGTACGCGAGGAGGATGCAGCCCCAGGCGCACAAGCCTGCAAAGAGCCGGGAGGAGAACGCGTTTTCTCCGCACATCTTGAAGGATAATGCCGTAGCCCAGGAGCATAATGGCGGCTTTTCAAGGTAAATCACGCCTTTGAGGTGCGGGGTGATATAATCACCCGAGGCATTCATCTCGCTGGAGATGGCGCTGTACCTCCCCTCATCCGGTTCCATGAGCGGCATGACGGGCAAGGTGACGACATAGAGGAGCAGGGGGATGAGAAAGAGCATGAGGATCTTGAGGCCTGTTTCTTCCTGTTTGAGCGTCATCGGTGTTTCATCCCTAAGAGTACCCCATTTGTCAAGAGAGAAAGCATTGCATGGAGTACTTCACGTGATGGGTGGATTTATTCGATCTCCAATCCTCGGCGTCTTCAGGGGAGCTCACCCGGGCTTACAGGATCCGTATCCGTGCGTACGAACGTGCTCTTCCCAAGCAAGGAGGAGCATGGTTCGGAAGCGCCCCTATCTTGACAGGTCCCGCTTTGAGATTATTATTGTTGATGCAAGCATAAGATTGTCTCCTCTGAAGATACTTTGCACAACATTTTGCCTGGCGGGGTATGCAAGATGCAGAAAGGAATAACCCTCGTTGAGCTGATGATTTCCATGGCCATTGCCACGATCCTTATCCTGGCAACGTACAGCATGCATAGCATGGCGGAGAGTGTATACCGGTCCACACGGGAAGACTGGGGCTGCATGCAGTCGCTGCGTACCGCCCTACTCCAGCTCGATCAGGATCTCCTGCAATGTGCTTACCTCATGCCGCAGGATCTGAAGATCGTGTCTAAGCAGGGGGAGTTGTTCATCGGGGGTCTCCCTGTCACGACACAACATACCGGTCTCAGACTCAAAGGGAGCGATCCTCCGCCTTACTTCTCGGTGGTGACAGCCAGAGAGGCCTCCGGCCTCCGGCTCGATACGGTCGATATCGATCAGGATGCCGTACCGGATTTCTGGGCCGATCTCGGGATCATTACGGACAACGGGGCGTATGTCATCTCTCACGCCTATGCGCGGGGGAACGCATTCCTTCCTTTGAAGACGAGACCTTTCGCCGCTATAGGCGACAGGGTAATCCCTGCCATCCATTATGATATCCGCGATGATGGTCTCTATAGGAATGGTCAGCTCCTCGCTGAGGGCATAGATGTTTTCCATGCAAGCGTTGAGGGTGTTACTTTGACGGTTTACCTGAGGGTGACCTCACATGGCACGACGAGAGAGATCCGCTATGCTTATCCGATCGGATGACCGCGGCTGGGTGCTGGTGAATGCGATGATGTTCCTGCTCGTCATTCAGGCGCTTGCCATGGTCACGATCGCCCTGGTCAGGTACAGCATCATGACCAGCAGCGCCTACCGCGGCATTTTACAGCAGTCTGACGAAGCAGCAATGGGCACAGGCAGGTATTCCCATACCATGCTCTGTGCACCTGAAGGCTGGGACCATGCCTACTTCCTTGCGGAGATCACCGAGAAGGTTTCGGGTGATGCTGTCCAGGTACAAAACCTGTCCATGCACACGTCTTTGCAGGATCAGCCCTATGAACGCCTCGAAAAGGTCAGCTTGTCGGCTATAAGACCGCATATCATATTCCTGATCGATGATTCTGAATCCATGACGTGGTCAAGCGGCCTGCCCTATGCGGAGGATGCCATCTATGTGAAGCGTCCAAACGGAGAAGTGCGCGCGACATCATATGCCCTGGGTGAAACGGATTTCGTCGAGACCGAGGAAGGCATCTATTTCCGGGGGAGGTATGGCAATGAGCATATGCAGGCGGCCTATTCCGAGTATTTCGGCGGTGCCATGCCGTGCTCCACCTTCTATTACCCCCTGGCCCAGGCTCTACTGGATGAACTTGCTCTGGGCGAAATCGCTCTTGCCACAACCTCCCGTGGCCTTATCCAGCCCTTCTCCCAGGAACGCGCCCCCCTCCTCTCAGCTCTGGCGACTATTCACCCGGAGGCCGACACAGGACCGCTTTCCGAAGCCCTCTACAAGATCATGGCTGCATTTCCTGAAACGTGTGTTACGGATAGACATATCATTCTCATAAGCGACGGTTTGGCGCTCAATGATGGCAATCTTCCCCGTGCTCTCCAGGACTTTGACCATGACGGGAATCCTGGCGATACCTATGTGCCGGGTATCGGATCGCATTGCTTGGATGACGTGAGCGCCTATGCCGCCTCGCTCGGCATCAAAGTCCACACCATTGGTCCTGACCGAACATTCCTCAGGGAGACCGCAGAAAAAGGCACAGGGCACTATATGCCCGGACCGGACGCATTTGTCGGAGAAGATCCGTTTATCTCCCAGATACCCGTCCGCTATGCGGGGGAGGAGCTGCTCCTCATGAACAGATATGCGCGCTTCGACCCCCCATGGCTGAAAAAGGATGGCGCTACCTATTACGCCTTGGATGAAGAAAACCGCCTCGTTCTGAAAACCCCATATTCCGTTTCAGGCCCAGTGACCGGCACCTGGGTCGATGGCGAGACCCTCTACTGCACCACGACGAAGGATTACCTCCTCGCGATCGATATCCCGTCCAAGGCGCTCAGTTGGGTTATCAGGGGTCCAGGCGGAAAGGTGCTCTGCAGGCAAAAAATGATCCTCGCCGGTCCGAATGGAAATGGCCTCATCTTTTGCATGCGCCCTGTCCCTGAAATCCTGTGGTCGGCAGCGGGTGAACGCATGGATGCCTCCCTTTCTCAGGTCTACATCGCCAAGGGGAATGCAATCACAGCCAGAGATCTCAAGAGCGGGACGATTTTCAGCGCGTATAGCGGGACCGAAGCCTCCTCCGCAATCAGGTATGATCCCTGCCGGGGGCTTCTCTATACGGGGACTGACTCAGGTCTGCTCTCTATATTCAGCCCCGATCTCATCAGGGAGGGCTTGATCGTCACCAACTATACCGAAAAGATCGTCGCTATCCATGCCTTTCATATGAGAAAGAAGCTCTATCTCATTGTATTGACTGAAAAGCATCTCTTGGGGGCTACGACCGATGGTCCCCTCTGGTCAAAGCCCGTGGAGACGGGCATTTCTCTCCAGGCGGTTGTCATGGATGCAAGGGTCTATCTTGCCACGTGGGAGGAGAAAGGCCCCTGCGGAGGGATAGATACAGGCCAGACCACCCTGATCGTCTACGATGCCTTGACCGGCGAGAACCTCTCCAGCAAAGTCATGATACCGGGCAGGGCCCTTGGGCCCCTGATAGACCTGAAAAAAGGGGAGATTGCATATGCCAACTCTGCCATGATCTCCGCTCGGGAAAACATTGCAGACCTGAGCGGGGTGAAAACCTGCCCGCTCGGGACGAGGTTTGTCCGGTAATTCCTCCGAGATTTTTATAAAATCTATTTCTTCAATCCCCCCCTGCATGTCACTCATATAATAAAGATGACTAGTGGCATGCCCTGCGGATGTCTAGCACCCTGAAGATTCAGGAGGGATAGGGGGTTGAAAAAATGTACCTTTTTTACGACAGTCTCAAAAGGGCGGATCATCCTTGACGGGCGGGATGCATAATGCTACGTTTTTCCTCATGTTAGACATGAAATTCATCCGGCAAAATATGGACATTGTGAAGAAGGCCCTGGTGAACAGGGGGTCGGCGGCGGATCTGGAGAAGCTCCTCGAACTCGATAATAAGCGGCGGGCCCTCATCCAGGAGGGGGATGTGCTTAAGGCGAAACGGAATCAATTCTCCGCGAAGATCTCGAAGGGGGATAAGGGGGCCGAGGAAGAGATCGAAGAGATGCGCCGGATCGCGGAGGTCATCAAAGCCATCGATCAGGATATCAGGGCGCTGGAGACGGATATGGAGGCCATCCTCCTCATTATTCCCAACATTCCCCACACGAGCGTGCCGGTTGGTGCAGCAGACGAAGCAAACCTCGAGGTGCGGCGCTGGGGTGTCAACCCGGAGTTCGCGTTCGCTCCGAAGGCGCACTGGGCTATCGGCGAAGACCTGGGGATCCTCGACTTCAAACGCGCCGCCAAGATCACCGGGGCACGGTTCTCGATCAGCTGGAGTGATGGTGCGCGGCTCGAGCGCTCACTCATCAGCTTCATGCTTGACGTTCATACAAAGGAACACGGCTACACCGAGGCATGGATTCCTTTCATGGTCAACCGGGAGAGCATGACCGTCACCGGCCAACTCCCCAAGTTCGAGGAGGAGCTCTTCAAGACCGACGACTACTACCTCATCCCGACCGCCGAGGTTCCGTTGACCAACATCTACCGGGATGAGGTCCTGGCCGAGGAGGCCCTCCCGACGAAGCTCGTCGCGTATACCCCGTGTTTCAGGAGAGAGGCCGGTTCCTACGGAAAGGACACGCGAGGGCTCATCCGCCAGCACCAGTTCGACAAGGTGGAGCTCGTGCGGTTTGCACATCCGGAGCGTTCCTATGTCGATCTGGAAGAGCTCACGAACGATGCAGAGGATATTCTCAAGCGGCTCGGTCTCCACTATCGCGTAGTCACCCTCTGCACCGGCGATCTCGGCTTTTCCTCAGCGAAGACCTATGATCTCGAGGTCTGGATGCCTGGCATGGGGGCATTCAAGGAGATATCCTCGTGCAGCAACTTTGAGGATTTCCAGGCCCGCAGAGGAAACATCCGCTACAAGTCGAACCAGACCAAGAAGGGCGGATTCTGCCATACCCTCAACGGGAGCGGTCTTGCCGTAGGCAGGACACTGGCAGCCATCCTGGAGAATTGCCAGCAGGCAGACGGCTCGGTCAAGGTGCCGGAGGCGCTCGTCCCCTACATGGGGCTTGACCTCGTTAAGTCGATACGTTAATGATGGAAACGCCGGAGGGATGGCCGAGTGGCTTAAGGCGGCGGTCTTGAAAACCGCTGTATCGTAAGATACCGTGGGTTCGAATCCTACTCCCTCCGCCAGGGTATGGAGAGATGGCCGAGTGGACGAAGGCGTTCGCCTGCTAAGCGAATGTAGGGTCAAAAGCTCTACCGAGGGTTCGAATCCCTCTCTCTCCGCCAC